>SVJI01000109.1 GCA_015069065.1 Oscillospiraceae bacterium
TTTAATTAACAAACAGGGTGCTTAAAAAGTCTGAGCTTTTTAAGCACCCTGTTTCTATTGACATCAAAGCTTTGTTGAGGTATAATATAATAGATATTTTATGATATTATTAGGAGAAGACGGACATGTTTTCAAAAAAATATTCTACAACTCTGCAGATGAATAATTTCAAGAGAGTCTTTATGATGCTTGTATGTGACGTGGCTATAATTATACTGGCTGCGTGGGCATCACATATGCTGAGGACGAATTCTCTGCAGATAAACCCTATGGCACTGTATGGTGGGAAGTATAAGGAGCTGATTCTCCTTTGCCTGGCGATTTGTTCTGTCATGGGTCTTTCAGGGTGTTACGTAACCTCCTGGAGATATGCAGATTTTAAGGAGTATATGGTCATGTATGTGGCAATAGGCTCTGCAACATTGCTTACATATGCACTTTCCAGAATATTGGTGCTGAACGAGAATCTTTTTGATTTCTCAGATTACATATTGATGGGAATAATATCCGTGTGCGGCTTTACACTGGAGAGATTCTTCGGCAGAATAGTGCGTATTCGTGCCGCACGCAGAAGAAATCTGATTGAAAACGCTAAAAAGACTCGCGTAATGATAATCGGGGCAGGGGATACAGGCTCTGCACTTATAAAGAGTATGCGTAAGGATACAGCCATGTATCCTGTAGTTGCGATAGATGATGATGAAAACAAGCGCGGCATGATTATTTCAGAGGTGCCGATTGCAGGCGGTAGGGAGAGCATTATTTCAGCTGCGCGTGATTATAAGGTACAGGAAATTATAATTGCAATTCCCTCGGGTAAAACGGCTGAGCATAAGGAAATTATGAAAATTTGCCGCGAAACAGGGCTTAAAACATCAACTGTTCCGTCTTTGTTCGAGCTTGTCAGCGGTAAAGCGAGCGTAAACCAGATTCGCGAGGTTACTACACAGGAGCTTTTGGGAAGAGATGAGGAGATTATTGACGGTAAGGATGTTTTCAATTACATATGGCAGAAAACTGTAATGGTTACAGGCGGAGGTGGAAGCATAGGCAGCGAGCTGTGCCGTCAGATAGCTAAATTTAATCCGCAGCGTCTTATTATATTTGATATATATGAAAATAACGCGTATGAACTGCAGCTGGAGCTTAGGAAAAAATATCCCGAAATGCGGCTTGAGGTGCTTATCGGTTCAGTGCGTGACAGGAAAAGACTCGAGGAGGTCTTTTCAACATATAAGCCAAAGGTTGTTTTCCACGCCGCGGCGCACAAGCACGTTCCCCTCATGGAGGATAGCCCCGATGAAGCTATAAAGAATAACGTTTTCGGTACATATAATGTGGCTGCTACGTGCGAAAAATACGGTGTTGAGAGATTTGTCCTTATTTCTACTGATAAGGCGGTTAATCCCACAAATATTATGGGTACAAGTAAGCGTATTGCAGAAATGGTGATACAGAGCTTTGCCCTCAGACAGAAGAATAACGGCGGAAAAACGATATACGCCGCTGTAAGGTTTGGTAATGTTCTCGGCAGTAACGGCAGCGTTATCCCTGTGTTTAAAAAGCAGATAAGCGAGGGCGGTCCGGTAACGGTTACACATCCGGAAATAAACCGTTTCTTTATGACTATTCCCGAGGCAAGTCAGCTCGTAATGCAGGCAGGTGCCTACGCCGAAGGGGGAGAGATTTTCATCCTCGATATGGGTGAGCCGGTGAAGATAGTTGACCTCGCGCGTAATCTTATCGAGCTTAGCGGATTTGTTCCTGACGTGGATATAAAAATTGAATTTTCAGGACTCAGACCGGGTGAAAAGATGTACGAGGAGCTTTTGCTGGATAAGCAGCGCCATACGGCAACCATGCATGATAAAATTTATATTGAGCAACCTATAAATGATGCCCAGATGTTGGTAGACGAAATATATGCTCTCCGTGAGCGTCTTTCATGCGATATACCTATGTACGAAGATATGATTGAATGGTTCAAAGGTAAATTTGTTACAAAATGATTTCTGTTGCTTTTTATCAAAAGCACGGTAAAAAGCAGAAAATATAGGGCAAAATGTTAACAAATCATTAAAAGTTTTAAAAATTTATTACAAAAACACTTGCAAATGTTACAAATTTATGGTAATATAAACGAGGCTTTGTGAAAAAGAACCTTGTTTGATTGGTAAATTATCATAAATTTGGAGAGATTGCATGTTTTTAAAGCGAGTTAAGAAAATAGCGGCACTGCTTATGGTAGCCCTTACTGCGGCGACTTCGGCAGGAGCAGAAAACTACAATATTCCCGAGGAGCTTTCTTCCTACGCAAGAGAGGTTTATGCCAATGCACGTTCATACTTTGGCGGACGTAGTTTCAGCGGGTACTGCGGTACTTATGTCAGGTGTCAGCTCAGGGCGATGGGTATATTTAATGATCAGTTTGATTTTCGTGGTAATGGGAATCAGTGGTATTCAAATTTTGAAAATGTCAATATGACAAGCGGCGGATACTATGTGTATCGGGAAAGCGGAAGCGACTGTGTAGATAAGCTTGTTGAAAAATACGGAGATAATCTTAGTAACATTGTATTAAGCTTTCCTATTCAGGCAGGCTACAGCGCGAGGTATCCCGGAGCAGGTCACGCATTCATTATTTATGAACTTCGTGACGGTATCGCCTATTATTCAGAGTCTTTCAGCTTCGGCAAGCATCGCGAGGGTGAGGTTATTGCAGAGGATGTTAATGAGCTTATTGCCCGTTATTCAAGACGTCACGGCAATATAACCGGCTGTGTTATGTTGAGTCGGGAAAATCTTAGCTTGACATTAACGCAGAGGCAACAGGAGCTGTTACTGGAGGAAGTAAGAGAGAGTCTGGAAATGTTGTCTGACATCACAATCATTGCAGAAGAATTTACTGAAATATCACAATCCCGTGTGGCGGCATAAGAGCCAACGCGGGATTTTTTGCATAAAAGAACATTACGTATTAAAACGTGAAAGGTGATGTTAAAATGAAGAAGATAGTTATTGTATTACTTATTGTGGCAGTAGTCGCGGCATCCTTCGGATTGTCTGTATTTTTTGAATATATACGGACAGGCTCAGGGGAGGAAACAGTAATTGTAGAAATTCCGCGCGGTGCATCTGAAAAGACGATAGCACACATCCTTAAGGATAACGGAGTTATCCGTCATGAGCTTTCTTTCCGTTTGAAGATGCGCACATCGCCATACAGAGGTCAGCTTAATTACGGAAAATATACCCTGAATAAAAAAATGTGCCTTGAAGATATCATAGCGGCTCTTTTAAAACCAAGCGATATTGCAAAAGGGGTTAAGCTTACTATTCCGGAGGGCTTCAGTGCCAAAATGATTGCCGAGCGTTGCGAAAAACTGGGACTTGTCAATGCAGAGGATTTTCTCAGCGAATTAAAAAAGGGCAAATTCAACTATGACTTTATAAAAGATATTCCTAAGAATAAGGATGTAGAGTATAAGTTGGAGGGTTATTTGTTCCCCAGTACGCATATGTTTGGTGAAAATGCAGATGCGCATAAAATAATCGATACTCTGCTTGCTGAATTTGAAAAGCAGTATAATAAGGTCAGGGATTTACTGCCTGATGGTATGGACATGAACGAGGCTATAATCCGTGCTTCACTTATAGAGAGGGAGGCAAAGCTCCCCGCAGAGCGCAGTACAATTTCCGGAGTTATTCAGAACAGGCTTGATATTGATATGCGTCTGCAGATAGATGCAAGTGTTGTATATGCCATATCTGACGGTATGTATGATGTTGAACGAGTGCTGTATAAGGATTTGGAGGTGGATTCACCCTACAACACCTATAAGCACAGTGGACTTCCTGCAGGGGCAATCTGTAATCCCGGTATGGAGTCAATCCGTGCAGCAATGGAGCCAGAGGAGCATAAGTACCTGTATTATCACACCGATACACAGAAAAACGACGGAAGTCATATATTCAGTGAAACATTCAGTCAGCATAAAAAATAAAGCTTATGGGGTATAATTCTTATGGAAAAATATATCGTAGACCGTTTTGAGGGTGAATACGCAGTGCTTGAAAAGGAAGATGGCACTACCATAGACGTTTTAAAGGAGCTTGTTTCAGGAGCAGAGGGCGATGTTGTCGTTTTAAAGGACGGAGAATATTACGCAGATGAAGAACAAACCCTTGCAAGACGGCGTATGATTGAAGAAAAAATGCGTAAACTGTTTGGTGAATGATAATTTACAGTTGACAAATCTCCCCTTTTGGGGATATTATATATATGTAGTATTTTGTTTTAATTCATATTAAATGTGAGGTGAGAAGAATGGACGCAGGAGGAAATAGCAGTGCGAATACAGCCCGACGATACGGGCAATATGTGTCTGCGTTCATTTTTTGCAGATATTGCCCGCATTAACGCTGTAGCCTGCTTCCTTTGGAAAAATTTACAGGAAGTGAGGAATACTTATGGCAGAAACTACAAACAGCAATACACTTGGGGAAACACTCTCACTGCTTATCGAGGGGAAGAAATACACTGCCGCGCGTGATGTTCTTGAAACAATGCATGCAGCGGATATTGCCGTAATGCTTGACGAGTGTGAGGCGGAGGTTGTTCCGCTTTTATTCAGATTGTTGCCTAAGGAACTGGCGGCAGATACCTTTGTGGAAATGTATGAGGACCAGCAGCAGCTTCTGATACAGGGATTCAGCGACAGTGAGCTTAAGGAAGTCGTAGACGAACTTTATGTAGACGATGCGGCTGACTTAGTTGGTGAGATGCCTGCAAACGTTGTAAAAAGAATACTAAGGCAGGCAGATCCTGAAAAAAGAAAACTGATAAATGAAATATTGAAATATCCTGAGGACAGTGCAGGAAGCATTATGACCACGGAGTATGTTTCACTGCGCCCCGATATGACTGTTGAGGATGCGATTAAACGCATCAGGAGAACAGGTATCGACAAGGAAACCATCAACACCTGTTATGTTACAAAGGATAACAGGAAGCTTCTGGGTATAGTAACCGTGCGTGCACTCCTTCTGGCAGAGGAAAATGCCACCATGGAGGAGATAATGACAGAGGATGTCATAAGTGCGCTCACCACAGAGGACAGGGAAGAGGTTGCCCTCAACTTTACGAAATATGACCTCTCCGCAATGCCAGTTGTGG
>SVJI01000110.1 GCA_015069065.1 Oscillospiraceae bacterium
ATAGGTAAAGCCGTTTTCTGCCATACCTCGGGCACCCCATTGACTCATACCAACTCCGTGACCATAGCCATTTCCGTTTATGGTATAATTATTCGCGCTGCCCTCGTTAACTTTTACTGTACCCATTTTTCCGTTTTCATACAATACACTGTAGCCTGCAACGCCGCCTATCCCTGATGCACTTTGTGCAAAATACGGTGCCGAAGCACTGCCTGAGGTTGTTGCCAAGGCCGAGACACTGTCGGAAGACACCGTAAATTTCTGGCTGTACAGCCCTAAAATACTTCTGCACTTTTCCAGTTTTACACTATGCTCCCCGCCCGAAGCATGAAACGTCATTTTCGTAACTCGTCCGCTAGGTGACGTGCTGTCAATCGTGATATTGTTAAGTGTACCGATATTAACGCCTGCAGTCTCAAGCTTTTGCTGTATTTCTTCCCTTGTCAGAGATACGGTCCACTTATACCTCGATGCCTTTTCAGGATTTTCATATATGTCTTCAACAGATTTCAGGTAGCCGTAAGGTGAGCCCCATACATTCTCAACATCCTCTGTCTGACCTCCGCTCGTAGCAAAAAAGTAAAGACCAACCAACTCTCCGTTAAATCTGGCAAGAACTCCTTTAGTTTCCTCCACGGCACGGCGTGTATTTTCATGTTCACTGGCAACACCGCCATACACCTGACAATGAGTGCTTGTACAAACGTCAAATCCATATGATTTATGGGCACTGCCACGTGTGAGAACGAAATTACGCGCACACACCGCCTGTGCCTTAAGCGCCTCTATCGGCCATGTATAGCTCATTTCTTTTCCCAGAACGCTTGACACATAATCGTCTGTTCCAACATAATTTAATACAAGAAGCTCTCCGTTATCTCTTTTCTCAGCATAAATGTAGCCTCGGTACATCTTTCCGTCACAATTTATCAACTTTTCTCCCTGCGGCTGAATCGAAATTTTAGCAATTCCACCGGCATCAAATTTGTTGTAAGATGCAAACCCGGTAGAGCCCATCTCTATGTAAACTTCCTCACCAGGCTGTGCGGTATAAAGCAGTGTACCTGCTGCGGCGTCATACACATTAAGACCGCTCTGCGAGGAAACAGTGACAGAATTTCCTGCCGATGCACCGTACTTTAAGCCTACTGAAATCTCCTGCCTGTATTCAGATGCATGTGCTGTTACTCCAAAAAGGAATAAAAACATAATAGTATATATAATAAATATTTTATTACGCATTTATGTAAACCTCCCACCAAAGGCAAAATGCCCTCATACATGTATAATAATACTTTTTTCGACGCAAATCAAGAAAATCCTTTATTTTTTATTGCTTTTGTCTTAAAAAAATTGACATTACTAATTATTGGTGATATACTATCTAATAATGCCTTCGTGTGGGCATTTTGATGATGTATTTTTTTGAAAGGAATGATATATTATGAAGAAATTGAATGTTGCCGTTGTCGGTGCAACAGGTATGGTAGGAAGAACCTTCCTTAAGGTATTGGAGGAGGAAAACCTTCCTGTTGAAAATTACTACTTGTTTGCTTCTGCACGCAGTGCAGGTTCAAAGGTTCAGTTTATGGGTAAAGAATATACAATTGAAGAACTCAATGAGAATTCTTTTGACAGAGGTATAGATATCGCGCTTTTCAGTGCAGGCGGTTCAATCAGTGAGAAGTTTGCGCCTATTGCCGCTTCCAAGGGTTGTGTTGTTGTTGATAACTCCAGCGCATGGCGTATGAACAGTGAAGTACCGCTCGTTGTTCCCGAGGTTAACCCCGAGGATATTAAGTGGAATAAGGGTATTATCGCTAACCCCAACTGTTCAACCATTCAGGCTATGGTTGCTCTTAAGCCCCTTGACGAAAAATATAAGATAAAGAGAATCGTTTACTCTACATACCAGGCAGTATCAGGTGCAGGTATGGGAGGCTGGAATGACCTTGAGAACGGTCTTAAGGGTGAGGCTCCAAAGAAATTCCCTCATCCCATTGCAAACAACTGTCTTCCCCACATTGACGTATTTCTTCCCAACGGTTACACTAAGGAAGAAATGAAAATGATTGAAGAAACACGTAAGATTCTCGGCAGACAGGATATTAAAATCACAGCTACAACAGTACGTGTTCCCGTGTTTAACAGCCACAGTGAATCAATCAATGTTGAGTTTGAAAATCCCTTTGAACTCAGCGAGCTTGTAGATGTACTTAAGAATGCACCGGGAATTGTTGTTGAGGATGATACAGCAAACAACGTTTATCCCATGGCAATAAATGCAACAGGCTCCAACGATACCTATGTAGGAAGAATCCGTCGTGACGAAAGCGTTGAAAACGGTGTTAACCTCTGGGTAGTAGCTGACAACATCCGTAAGGGTGCAGCAGCAAACGCCGTTCAGATTGCGAAGAAGCTTATTGAGTATATGAATGACTGATTGGGAGGTATTATCAAGTGAGAACTAAATCTATTTTTACGGGTTCATGCTGTGCTATAGTCACACCATTTGATAAAAACGGAGATATAAATTTCGACGCATTAAAGGAAATAATTGAATTTCAGATTGAAGGTAAAACCGACTGTATATGTGCGTGCGGAACAACAGGTGAAGCCTCAACAATGAATGATGCAGAGCATCTGGAAGCAATTAAGTTCATTGTCGATACTGTAAACGGCAGAATTCCTGTTATAGCAGGAACAGGCTCAAACGATACTCGCCATGGTCTTGCCCTTTGTAAAGAGGCGTGTAATTTAGGTGTTGACGGACTTTTAGTTGTTACACCCTACTATAATAAAACCTCACAGCGCGGTCTTATACACCACTATACAACACTTGCAGACAGTGTTGATAAGCCTATTATCATATACAACGTTCCGGGCAGAACAGGATGCAACATTACCCCTGCCACATTAAAGGTGCTTGCAGACCACCCCAATATAGCAGGTATCAAAGAAGCCTCCGGAAACATGGCTCAGGTTGTTGAAATGATGTCTTTATGCGAGGATAAGATTGATTTCTATTCAGGTTGTGATGAAATCAACGTACCTATTGCATCCATTGGCGGTAAGGGCGCGATATCAGTTCTCGCCAATGTTGCACCGCTACAGACTCATAACATGATGACATCCGCTATCAGCGGAGATTATAAGACAGCGGCAAAGCTGCAGCTTGAAGCACTTGACCTTATAAATTCTCTTTTCTGCGAGGTTAATCCCATTCCTGTTAAGGAAGCTATGAATATTCTCGGCTTTAACGCAGGCGGAACCAGACTTCCCCTTTACGAAATGGCTCCTGAAAATGTCGAAAGACTTCGTAATTCAATGAAAAACTACGGAATAGTTAAATAAAAATAATACTTTGTTGTGCCGCAAATAATGCGGCACAACTTTTATAAGAAAAGGTGGACTCTCATGATAAATATAATATTAGTTGGCGTTAACGGTAAAATGGGACAGGTAATATGCCGTATATTAGAAGAGAATAATACTGCACAGGTTGTATGCGGTATAGATATAAACACTGAGAGGAAGAATGGTTTTCCTGTATATTCTTCTTTTGATGATGTATCCGAGGAATGTGATGTTATTATTGATTTTTCCCATCCGTCATCACTTGAAAATACACTGAGCTATTGTGTAAAGAATAAAAAGGCAGCTGTAATTGCAACAACAGGTCTTTCCGCGCAGCAGATCGACTCTATCGAGGCTGTTTCAAAGGAAATCCCTGTTTTCTTCAGTGCAAATATGTCCCTTGGTGTAAACCTTTTAATACAGCTTGCAAAAAAGGCTACCGCACTGCTTGAAGATAACTTTGACATAGAAATCATCGAAAAGCATCACAATCTCAAAATCGATGCGCCAAGCGGAACTGCCCTTGCTATTGCAGATGCCATCAACGACACCTGTACCCATTCAAACGAATATATATATGACCGTCACAGTATGCGTAAAAAACGCAGCAAAAATGAAATCGGAATACATTCTCTGCGCGGCGGCACTATTGTTGGCGAACACAGTGTCATATTTGCCGGAAATGACGAAATCATCGAGCTTAAGCATACTGCCAGCAGTAAGGAAATTTTTGCAGTGGGTGCCGTTAAGGCAGCCTCTTTCGTAGCGGATAAAGCTCCCGGACTCTACAACATGGACAATCTCATCGAGGGGATTTGTTAATTATAGTACAAGGAGATTTTTATGAAAAGAACTTCACTTCGTGACAGAATACTTCCTGACTACACAAAGGGGGAAGAAATTTTCAACATGGTGTCGCATATAGTAGGCGGTGCACTCGGCGTTGCATATCTGGTGTTGTGCGTTATCATGGCAGCGTTGCACCGTAATCCGTACGGAGTAGTTGGCGCTGCGATATACGGCGCATCGGTTATAATACTTTTTACCATGTCGAGCATATACCACGGTTTACGTCCCGGAATGGCTAAAAAGGTTTTTCAGGTTATCGACCACTGCACAATATATGTGATGATTGCCGGAACATATACTCCGATTACTCTGTCGGCAATGCGTCCTATCGCCCCTGCCCGTTCATGGGTGCTTTTCGGGTTGGTGTGGGGTATTACGTTCGCAGCAATGGTATTTACTGCTATTGACCATAATAAGTTTAAAAAGCTCTCCATGATATGCTACATAGGTCTGGGATGGTTAGTTATCGGCTTTATGGATGTAACCTATGCTGCAATCGGACTAAACGGATTGATTTTCCTGGCATTGGGTGGACTTCTTTATACTGTAGGTGCCGTGCTTTACGGTGTAGGTAAAAAGCATCGGTATGTACACTCCCTCTTCCATATTTTTGTAGATCTGGCAAGTCTGATGCATTTTTTCTGTATCCTGTTTTACGTAGTATAAAATCATAATATAATAAAGAAAGTGCAGAACCCTGTGGTTCTGCACTCTCTTTATATGTTACTCTAAAGTAGTTTCTTCTGTCACAACTTCCTGAGCATCGCTTTTTAAAACGCCGTTTTCAAATACCTGCTCAAATTCGTTTGCATCGAGCTTCTCATACTCAACAAGGGCATTTGCAACATTGTCAAGCTTATCACGGTTATCGTTTAACAGCTTTTCACACGCCGCATAACATTCATCAATTATACGCTTAATTT
>SVJI01000111.1 GCA_015069065.1 Oscillospiraceae bacterium
TTGTGTCCATAATTTTTTCAATAGGGCTTTTCTTCATTCTTCCCAACATCATTACAGGCTTTTTATCAGGATGGATAAAGAGTAATGCTGTTAAAACGTTGATTGAGGGGATTGTCAGGATAGGGATATTTCTGGGGTACGTTCTCCTCGTATCACAGATGGAGGATATCAAACGTGTGTTCCAGTACCACGGTGCGGAGCATAAGACAATTTTCTGTTATGAAGCAGGTCTTGACCTGACCGTTGAAAATGCACGCAATATGTCAAGGCTTCACCCCCGCTGCGGAACAAGCTTTCTCGTTTTTGTAATGGTTATAAGTATTATTCTGTTTTCTTTTATTTCATGGGATAATATGTGGACAAGACTGGGACTTCGTCTGCTGCTGCTGCCTGTTGTTGCAGGCGTCAGCTATGAAGTAATTCGCTGGGCAGGACGCAGTAAAAGTCCTGTTGTATGCTTTATAAGTAAGCCCGGTATGTGGCTGCAGAAAATTACTACAAGAGAGCCTGATGACAGTCAGCTCGAGGTTGCAATCACATCTATGAAAGCCGTTCTTACCGACAATAAAGAGGACGACAAATGGTAAGAGATATTTTGTCCCGCGCGTCCGCCATGCTTAAAAATTCAGATACGCCACTGCTTGATGCGCGGATTTTACTGGCAAAGGCGATGGGCAAAAGCGATGCTGCACTTATATTCAATGAGCCGTCTGAAAAAGAACTTAAAGTTTTTTACTCCTATATCGAAAAAAGAAAGTCCGGCATCCCTGTAGCATATATACTGGGTGAAAAGGAATTTATGGGACTGACATTCAAATTAAATCAGGATACGCTTATCCCGCGCCCCGACACAGAATGTCTTGTGGAAAAAGTTATTGAAAAAAATAGCTTTGACTCCCCAAAAATTATTGATTTATGTACAGGCAGCGGATGTATAGGAATATCACTTGCGGTATTTATAAAAAATGCGACGTGCGACCTTACTGACATATCGGTGGGTGCAATGGAAATGGCGAAAAAGAACACCGAGCTTAACGGCGTGCAGTGCCGCACAAAAGTTTTCAAAAAAGATATTCTGACAGAAGAAATTGAAAAGGGGTACGACATAATTGTTTCAAACCCACCATATATCGAAAGTGATATCGTCCCGACTCTGGATGTAAGCGAATTTGAGCCTTTGCGCGCACTGGACGGCGGAAGTGACGGACTTTCCTTTTACAAAGTCATAGCAAAAAAAGCATATGCGGCACTTGATGAGGGCGGAATGTTGGCACTTGAAATAGGATATAATCAGGGTGAAAGTGTACGAAATCTTTTAAACGACTTTTCTGAGGTCCAAATTTTTAAGGACTACGGCGATAATGACAGAGTGATTATTGCAATAAAATAGAATATGCATTTCCTAAAAGTAAAAACTGAGCGTAAAAGAAAATCTTTTTACGCTCAGTTTTTTTACTTTGAACCGTCTACTTTTCCATCAGCACGAAGTCTTTTCTCTTCTTCGTTTGCTACCTTGGGAATAACGTAGATTTCATTATAGCTTTCCGCTTCATCTTCATCCATTGGAGGTCTGTACATAAGACCGGTACACTCAGTGGCTGAGGCAACAGCATCCAGCTTACCGAACTCGTCATAAGCATAGCTGCCGTCGGGCACTGTTTTCCCGAAGTCCGGCTTTTTATTCATATCAATCACCCATAGTAATTATATGCACAAAACCTAAAAATATACACTATCAGGACGCAGTTTCACTTTATTATTTTACTCCGAAAAGCATTTCACTGTAGTCGGGATAGGGCCATATGCTTCTGTCACAGATAACTTCAAGCTCGTCTGCTGCACTGCGAAGCTCATCCATAATGCCAATAACAGTATCACGGTAGAAGTTTGCCTTTTCCTGTGCATCTTCAAGCTTTTTCACATCAACAAGCGCATTTTCAAGGCAACGTGTCTTATCAAGCATGACATCCAAAAGAGCAGATGCCTTTTCTATGATACTTTCTTCATACTTACACGATGCGGAATTTACTGCTGCACGCTTTGAATTAAGGGACTCGGAAAGTGTTCCGATAAACTTTGAAACTGCAGGCATAATATCCTTGTTAGACATCTCTATCATGGTACGGGCCTCTATTTTAAGAAGCTTACGGTAATTATCCAGAAGCACTGCAAGACGGCTGCGAAGCTCTACCTCAGAATATACGCGGTGTGTTTCAAAGAGCTTTATGTTCTTCGGAGCAACAATCTGTGGAAGTGCATCGGGAGTTGTCCTGAGATTAAGGAGTCCTCTCCTCTCTGCCTCGGCAATCCATTTGTCATCATATCCGTTACCGTTGAATATAATTCTCTTATGCTTTTTAATAGTAGACTTTATAAGCTCGTGCAATGCTGATTCAAAATCTGCTGCGTTCTCAAGCTCGTCTGCAAACTGACGAAGACTCTCTGCAACCGCCGTGTTAATAACAACATTAACGTCAGAAATAGAAGATGCAGAGCCGAGCATTCTGAATTCAAATTTATTCCCTGTAAAGGCGAAGGGACTTGTCCTGTTTCTGTCAGTAGTATCCTTAGGGAATTTAGGTATTACGTGAACGCCAATTTTAATCTGGGTTTTTTCACGAGCACCGTATTCCTTATCCTCCTCGATAGCTTCGAGAATCTCACTAAGCTCTTCTCCAAGGAAAATCGAAACAACTGCGGGCGGTGCTTCGTGTGCACCGAGTCTGTGGTCATTTCCCGGACTTGCCACAGATGCACGCAAAATGTCCTGATAATCGTCAACAGCCTTGATAACAGAACACAGGAAAAGCAAAAACTGTGCATTTTCGTGCGGGGTTTCACCGGGGTCAAGAAGATTTTTCCCTGTACTGGTTGTCATTGACCAGTTGTTATGTTTACCGCTGCCGTTAACTCCCTCAAAGGGTTTTTCATGGAGCAGACAGATTAAATCATGTCGCTGTGCCACCTTTTGCATCATTTCCATGGTAAGCTGATTGTGGTCAGCCGCAATATTTGTTGTCGTATATATGGGAGCAAGCTCATGCTGTGCAGGAGCTGCTTCGTTATGCTCTGTTTTAGCCAGAATTCCCAGTTTCCAAAGCTCTTCATCAAGGTCATGCATGAAGTTCATTACACGGGGCTTAATACTGCCGTAATAATGGTCGTCAAGCTCCTGTCCCTTTGGCGGTTTAGCACCAAAAAGGGTTCTGCCCGCAAAGATAAGGTCGGGGCGTTTGTGATATGTATCCTTTTCGACGAGGAAATACTCCTGTTCAGGACCAACTGTTGTTTTAACTCCTGTAACGTTTTCATGACCGAAAAGCTTTAAGATACGCATTGCCTGTCTGTCAATTGCTTCCATACTGCGCAGAAGCGGAGTTTTCTGGTCAAGAGCTTCTCCGCCGTAGGAGCAGAATGCTGTGGGAATACAGAGTGTATTATCCTTAATGAAAGCATAGCTTGTAGGGTCCCATGCGGTATAACCGCGTGCCTCAAAGGTCGCACGAAGTCCGCCTGACGGAAAACTGGATGCATCAGATTCACCCTGAACAAGCTCCTTTCCCGAAAATTCCATGATAACACTGCAATCACCTGACGGAGAAATAAAGCTGTCGTGCTTTTCCGCTGTAACACCTGTCATCGGCTGAAACCAATGAGTGTAATGCGTAGCGCCGTTTTCTATCGCCCAGTCTTTCATAGAGCTTGCAACAACGTTTGCAACATCTATGTCAAGGCGTTTATTATTTTTAATGGCTCTTTGCATCATGGTATAGGTTTCCTCAGGAAGCCTCTCTTTCATTACAGATGCATTAAAAACCTTGCTGCCAAATATTTCGGTTACATTGTTCATCGGTGAACTCTCCTTCACGGCAATTTAGTGTCATATGATAATAAAAGCGCCGAAGCTACTCGGCGCTTTCTTCGCCTAACAAATTATATCATCAGGCGCAAAATTTGTCAACTATTTAATAAACATGGCTATTATTCCCTGAATCCAGAAAACGATAAGAATAACAGGGAGAATATACTTTGCGTAAACACGGAGGAATACAGGGAACTTTATGCCCCTACCTGTGTTTGCTTCCTCGATGAAATTATCCCATCCCCAGCCGTACTTCTTACTCGTACAGAAAAGGACATATATAAGAGAACCCAGAGGCAGAATATTATTACTGATAATAAAATCCTCAATATCAAGTACCGTGCTTCCTGCGCCAAGGGGTTGTATGAATGATAAAACATTAAATCCGAGTGCGCACGGAAGCGACAGGATAATAACTGCAAATAAGTTTACGAGACAAGCTTTTTTCCTTGACATTCCCTTATCCATGGCAAAAGAAACTATGTTCTCAAACACGGCAACAACTGTTGACATCGCAGCAAATATCATAAACACAAAGAAAAGCGTACCCCACACTCTGCCGCCTGCCATGGAATTAAAAATATTCGGCAGTGTCTGGAAAATAAGTCCGGGTCCCTGACCGGGGTTAATATCATATGCAAAACACGCAGGTATGATAATAAGTCCTGCACAAAAGGCAACAAAGGTATCTAGAATTGCTATGGACAAAGTTTCACCTGTTAAAGCGCGTTCCTTAGAAATATAGCTGCCGAAAATCGCCATGGAGCCCATGCCGATTGAAAGGGTGAAAAATGCCTGTCCAAGTGCAGCAAAGACGACCTCACCTATTCCCTGCTCCATCATTCTGCCAAAATCAGGCACAAGGTAGTATTTAATACCCTCACCTGCACCGGGAAGTGTTACGGAACGGAAAACCAATATTGTAATTATGGCAAGGAGTGCCACCATCATCACCTTTGTGACCTTTTCAACACCCTTTTCAAGTCCGAATGAGCAGATAAGAAAACCCAGAGCCACAGAAAGCACCATGAAGCCCACAATCACCCATGCATCGGAGGTCAGCGCGCCAAACTGTGCAGATACCTGCTCGACATTCTTTCCGACAAAATCTCCGCGCAGCATTTTTAAAAAATATGCAAACATCCAGCCTGTAACGGTAGTGTAAAACATCATCAGAATATAGTTACC
>SVJI01000112.1 GCA_015069065.1 Oscillospiraceae bacterium
GGATATGAATTCCTTTGATTTGTCAAATCTGCGTTGGGACAAGATAATCATATGTACCGATGCCGACGTTGACGGCTTCCAGATACGCACACTTATCCTGACGATGCTCTACAGGCTTGTCCCCACGCTTATTGACGAGGGTAAGGTATATATCGCCGAATCTCCGCTTTTTGAAATCACGCATAAGGATACTTCATACTTTGCATATAATGAAAAGGAAAAGGTAGAAATCCTCGCACAGCTTCCTGAAAAGGGTGTGTCTATACAGCGCAGTAAGGGACTTGGTGAAAATCAGCCTGATATGATGTGGCAAACCACAATGAATCCCGAAACCAGACGTCTGATAAAGGTAATGAGCGAGGACGCAGAGAAAATGTCAACAATGTTTGACCTGCTTCTGGGAGATAATCTGCAGGGACGAAAGGACTTCATCGCTGAAAACGGTAAGATGTATATTGACCTGACAGACGTTAGCTAGTGTCTGTTTAAAATTCAAATTATTATACGTTTAAAAAGAAATTCTCTTTTTGAGAATTTCTTTTTTTGTTTTACAAATAATAATCCATAAGAAATCTGAATTTATGTTTTTCAAAGGAGTGCATTAAATGACGGTTTTTATACGTACAGTTATTTTTTATGTGTGCGTTGTGACAGCAATGAGGATTATGGGAAAACGGCAGCTTGGTGAGCTTCAGCCGTCTGAATTTGTTATTGCCCTGATGATTTCAGAGATTGCTACTATTCCCATAGATAAAACCGACATCCCTATATTGCATGGTATTATTCCTATTTTCGCATTAGTGCTGTTGGAGTTTCTGTGTTCTATACTGGTTATTAAAAGCGAGAAAGCGCGCCGTATTATCACAGGCTCCCCTGTGCAGATAATAAAAGACGGTAAGCTGATGATGAAACGCCTTACGTCACTGCGCATATGCATTGATGACGTAATGGAGCAGCTGCGCCTTGCCGGCTACAGCTCCATTTCCCAGATTGACAGTGCAATCATCGAAACAAACGGTCAGCTGTCAGTAGTTCCAAAGGAGGAGGAACGCCCCCTGACGTGTAAGGATATGAATTTATCCCCTCCGCAGACCCATGTTCCGCACACCATCATTTCCGACGGTGTACTCAGGAGAAATAACCTTGACGGTGCCGGGGTTACAGAAAAATGGCTGAAAAAGAAGCTGGCACGCTACAACATTACCGATTACAGTCAGGTTGACTTTCTTAGTGTGACCGATGAAAAAGAACTTGTTTTACAAATTTCCGAACAATAAGGAGTGTTTATATTTTGAAAGCCGTAATTTTTTCACGAAGCGAGGGCAACCGCCTGCGCCCTGTTACCTGTTCTCTCCCCAAGTCCATGCTTCCGCTTATGGGAAAGCCCATACTGGAGCATACTGTAAGACTTCTGCACCGTCACGGCATTGATGATATTACAATTGCTGCGGACTACCTGACAGATGAAATTAAAAAGCATTTCTCCTTTATGGAAAATGACACTGCCAAGCCTGTGTACACACACAGGCGGTATCTGGAGGAATTTTTTCGGGAGGATGACACCCTCTTTATAAGCGACAGCATCGTTACAGACATGGATTTTGCAAAGCTTCTCTCCTGCTTTGACGAGAAAAAGCAAGCAATCATCGTCACCAAGCCGGATGCTGCGGCATACGAATACGGAAGTGTTAATTCCACTGCGTCGGGCGAGGTTTCTTCCTATGTGCGCTGTCCCGATTTCACACGCTCTGCCGGCAGTGCATTTATGGGAATTGCCGTAATTCCCAAGGGTACACGCATATACGATGCGGCAGATTTATCCATTCTGGTAGAAAAGCTTATAGACAGCCGTGTTCCTGTAAGCTGCCATACCCCTCAGGCATATATAAAGGATGTGTCAGACTTTGAGAGCTACCGTAAATGCATCCGTGATTTTATGGACAAAAAAATATCCCTGCCCATCTCATGTAACGAAAAGGCACCCTGTGTATGGATAGACGATGACGCAACTATCATGCAGGGCTGTGTAATTGTACCGCCTGTGTATATAGGCAGCGGCAGCATCATTGCCAAAGGCGCACGGATTGAGGGCTATACACAGATAGGACGCAATGTAAATGTAGACTGCATGGCAGACATAAAACGCAGTGTGGTTATGGATAACACCTCCATAGGTGAGAGCTGCTCCATACGCGGCTGTATTGTCGGAAGCCACTGCCGGGTAGGATTTCAGAGTGCCGTCTATGAGGGCAGTGTCATCGGCTGCGGCACCACTGTCGGCAAGCACTGCACAGTGCGTACAGGGGTGCATATATGGCCTGACAAGCATATTGAGGACGAAAGTGCTGTCAGCGAGAATATAATCTGGGGCAGCTATGTGTCACCGTCAATGTTTAATTCCGGCAGTGCGCAGGGAATCATAAACTGCGAGATAACACCTGAATTTGCATCCACCTTAGCCAGAAGCAGTGTATCGCTTCTGGGCAAAAAAATCGGTGTTTCCTGTGACGGTGGCGGTATCGGTTGTATGATAAAAAATGCCCTTACCGCAGGAATTCAGTCTGCAGGTGGCACGCCGTATGACCTCGGTGAGCAGCCTCTGCCCATCACACGCAGTGCCGTACAGTTTTACTGTCTGGACGGTGGAATTGCGCTGAGTACACGGCTTCGTGACGGAGAGGTGTACGGCTCACTTGACATTGTAAACTCTCTGGGTGCGAGCATAGAAAACGAGGAGCTTGAAAAACTGGAAAAGCTCGTTTCCTCTGCAGATGCTCCGAGGGAAATACCACAGAAAATATGTGACGCGGAATTTATGTTTGAATATAAGCTGTATTATCTTAAGCAGCTGATAAATTCCACCACACAAAAAAAGCTCAATGCAAAGCTTCTTATTCACTGTCCGTCAGTATGGGCAACAGAGCTTTTGCGCAGTGCCGCAAATGACCTTGAATGTGACTTCACCTTTACCCAGACCTGTGACAAAAAAGAATTTGCCAAGGAGGTCGCAGGCGGAAGCTATGACATGGGCGCAATCTGCGATTATAAATGCGAGGGACTTACTCTGGTAACAGGCAGCGGTCAGGTTGTGTCAGAATTTGACTATTATGCACTGACATCGCTTATCATAATGAAGAGCCATGCCAATGCGTCAGTATTTGTTCCCGATTGCGCACCAGAAAGTGTGGAAGAGCTGGCAAAAAAATACGGTGCCACAATTCACCGCGTGGGAATGAGTCAACCGCATTTGATGAACGAGCTTTCCAAAAACACACGCAAAATGTTTTTGCACCAGTTTATATACAGGTTTGACGCAGTGGGGGCAATCATTCTGCTGATTGACTTTTTAAGCAGTGAGAAGCTGACTCCTGAAGCATTGCTGCAGGAAATCCCACGCTCCCATATGACAAGCACCGAAATCTCCTGTAACAGTGAGGAGCAGGCAAATATTATCCGTAAGCTATGCACCGTCCACAATATTGACTTGGATGAGCCACGAGATGCAATAAAGGTTGCGTTTGATAACGGCTGGGTGCTGATAGTTCCCAAGCGCACCGAGTCTGTAATAAATGTAATAAGCCACGGATTTTCTCAGGAATATGCACAGGAAATTGCAGACATCGTTACGGACGATATCGCTAAAGAATAAAAATTTTTCATTGAGGATGTAAAAAAAGTCCAGACTTTTTTTACATCCTCTGTTTTTAGGGGATAGGAGAAAATGTTCAGAACGGACAAACTGAGCCAAACTTCCCCCTATTTGGTAATATAAAACATTGACACATATAAACTTTTCTAGTATAATTCAATTGGCTCTTAAAAAATCAAAAGCAAAATTTATAAGGAGAAAAAATCATGAAAAAATTACTTGCACTTATATTAGTTGTACTTAGCGTACTTTCACTCGCAGCCTGCGGTAACAAGGCAGAGGAAGATGTAAGCAGCACCCCCACCGAAAACCAGCAGCTCGAGGAAGAAAAGAACGAAGCACAAAACGAAGAAAACGAGGATGCACAGCCCGAGGCTGAGCAGGAAAACGAAAAAGAAGAGGATAAGAATACATCCTCACAGGTAAAGCCCCAGACTAAACCTGAAACAAAACCCGAAACAAAGCCTGAGAGCAAGCCTGAAACAAAACCTGAGACTAAACCCGAAACTAAGCCCGAAGCAGCACCTGCTCCCGAAAGCAAACCTGAGGCAAAGCCTGAGAGCAGTAAGACTGTCGGCAGCGCACTTCTGGCAGATTTTAAGGCAAAAGCATCTTCCGGAAATGCACTTTCCATCGCAGAGGGACTTCTCTCAAATTCCGTTATCGCATTTTCAGGTGCCGCAATGAGTGTAGAGCCCGGTTTCCTGAACGGATTTGACAGCGAAATTACAGGTTTCAAGGAGGGCGCTGTGTTCTCCCCCATGATTGGAACAATCCCCTTTGTAGGATATGTATTTACACTGGATAACGGTGCAGACACATCCGCATTTATATCCACACTGAAATCTTCCGCTAACCTCAGATGGAACATCTGCACAGAGGCAGAGGAAATGGTTACCGGCAGTGTTGGTAATAAAGTATTTTTTGTAATGTGTCCTAAGAGCTTTGAGGAATAATCTTTTGTGGATATAATTTTAAAAGCTATTAGCTTTGGTAGGAATCCGTTTTTTACGGATTCCTGTCTTTTTTAAGCCAATTATATTCAAATCAACTATTACGAAAGGAGTCTGTAATCTATGCTTTTTTCGGGAATACCTTTTCTGTATTACTTTCTGCCCGCAGTAATACTTGTGTACTTTTTAGTGCCGAGGGCGTTAAAAAACACTGTTTTACTGCTGTTCAGTCTGGCGTTTTACGCATGGGGCGAGCCTATATATGTTTTCCTGATGCTTGCAACAGTGGCGGTAAACTATATTTTGGGAATACTGATTGAAAAATTCCGCCTAACTCCCCTATCCCGCGTTTTCGTAATTGTG
>SVJI01000113.1 GCA_015069065.1 Oscillospiraceae bacterium
TTGGGTATGCAGGATTGGGAGTATTGCTTTTTGTTATCAGTCCGTTTCTTTATATGAATGACAAAACAACCGGGAATAAAATCGTTGACTATATCCTTATGACATTTGTAGGCGGCAGAGATGCGGTTTCCTTAACCTTTATTTCCTTACTGCCGCATGCCTTGCTTGGTGTGAGCTTCGGCAAGCTGTTGCGTCGCACGAAAAACAAAGGCAAACTATACAGCATTTTGGCTATTCCTCTTTCCTTGATTGTGATTGGCTATTTTGTGTACGCAATTACAACACATACCGAGCTTTCGGCATTATACACCTATTCGGATATGGGCTACGTGTATCCGGGTGTTTTGCGTGCATTTGCAAATGCATCAAGCGTACTCCTGCTTGCCGGTCTATTGTATGCACTTCGGAATATGATAGCAGGAAACAAAACCGTGCACAAGTTTATAATGCAATTTTGTCGGAATAATACACCGTATTATGCAATACATCCGTTCTACTTTTGTTGTATTACGGCAACTGCGGCATATCTGCCCTTATCAGCCGGATTCTGCACAGCAATGTCTGTTGTAGTCGGGGTTCTTTGTTATGGTACGATTTTGCTCTGGAATCGCATTAAAAATAAAATTAGATAATCATTTAAAAAGTATAAAAATAACGAGGTGATATTTATGACTGCAAGACATGGACTTTTAAAAATTGAAGATGTTTACGACCAGAAAAATTCATCGGAACTTTTTTTGGATGCTATGAGAGAATGTTTAACACATCATATTGAAAATTGTGAATTTTTCAGAAATTTGTGTGACGATGCAGGCTTTAAGGTTGAGGATTTGAAAACAGAAAAGGATTTAGAAAAAATCCCACCTATACATGCAAACTTCTTTAAACAATATGAGGTTCTTTCTGTTCCCTTTGAAACAATTACAGAACATGCAACAAGCTCAGGCACAGGCGGACAGAAAAGCCAGATGTTTTTTGATAAGGACAGCTTCGATTTCGGAAATTCTATGATAGAGAACGAATTTCGCTATTATGGATTTCTTTCTGACGAACTTACAAATTATCTTCTCTTTACATATGAACCTGCAGAGGTCAGCAAGGATTTAGGTACTGCAAAAACAGACCTTGGACTTTTGAGCTATGCTCCCGTAAATGATACTTTCTTTGCCCTTCGCTATAATGGTCAGGGACACGATTTTGATGTATACGGAACAATAGCAGCTTTAGAAGAATATGAAAGACAAGGTAAGCCTGTCAGAATTTTTGGTTTTCCGTCATTTCTGTATTTTACAGTAAAACAAATGAAAGACACAGGACACAGACCTTTAAAACTTAATACAAAGTCAATGACATTGCTTGGCGGAGGTTGGAAAGGATACGCCGACAAGCAAATTCAGAAAAGAGAGCTTTATGCACTTGTGGAAGAAATGCTTGGAATCCCTCAGCAGAATTGCCGTGATGGATATGGCTCAACAGAACATTCTGTTCCTTACTTTGAGTGTAAAAACCATCATTTCCACATCCCTGTATATAGCAGAATGATTATCCGTGATGTTGAAAATCTCAAGCCATTGCCTAATGGCACTCCCGGTTTTGCCAACTTCATTACTCCTCACCTTATGAGTGTACCTGCGGTATCGGTTCTTATGGGCGATATGGCGGTGCTTCATGATGCAGAGGAATGCGGATGCGGTATAAAAACACCGTATATGGAGATTCTTGGAAGAGCCGGAACAAGTGCAACAAAAAGCTGTGCAATAAAAGCAAGCGAACTTTTGAAAAGATAGAGGTGAAGATGGTTATGGAATTTATTATAAGAGGTAAAAAAGTTAACATTGAAAAAGAAAATTGTTTGGATGGAATAAATGAACAGATAATAATAGACCTTTCAAACGATATTTTAGATATTAGAAAAGTTATTTCGAGCCTTGATAAGCTCGGTCATTTCGTGGCAGAAGATAAAGAGTTTTTGGTTTCGGAACTTATGGAACTCGGCTTTTCAAAAGATGAAGCAATGCAGATAAAAAAAGATTCTCTTGCTGTTTTATCTGAAAAAGAGCTTTATAAAAAGATAAACAGAGAGCTTGGCGGACTGCCTTTTGAAATTTCACGTCAGACAAGCCGCGAAGAACAGTTCGAGGGCTGGATGCCCGTTGGTGTTTTAGGGCATGTTACAAGCTCAAATGATGCAATGCTCCCGTTTTTCAGTTCTGTGGAAGGACTTTTAACAGGAAATATAAATGTTATTAAAACGGCATCAGGAGCGCACAAGGTCGCAATGAAGATGATTGAAAAGCTTTGTGCAGAAGATGAGAGTTTATGCCCGTATTTTTATGTGTTCCCTCTCTCATCAAAGGATAAGGAACTTTTAACCGAGCTTTTTGGCTTGTGTAATACAGTTGCTGTATGGGGTTCTGATGGGGCTGTTTCAGGAGTCAGAGAGCTTGCACCCAAAGGCGTTAATATTGTTGAATGGGGTAACAGAATAAGCTTTAGTTACTTTACGGAAAAAGGATGTACAAGAGAAAAGCTTGAGGCACTTGCTCATGATGTATGTGTAAACGACCAACAAGCATGCAGTGCACCTCAGATTGTGTACTATGAAACAGATTCAAAGGAAAAGCTTCTGCGTTTTGCAGAAGAATTTTATAACGAACTTCAAAAAGTATCGGATACATATCCTCTCCATCCTATGACAGAACCTGAAAAGGCTGAACTAACGGCACAAACTAAAATGTGCTATCTTGAAGAAATTATGGGAGATGCAAAACTCTTAAACGGAAACGGTTGCCGTATTTTTGTAAAGTTTGATAATGAACTTTGTGCATCGCCGCTTTATCGCACGGTTATTGTTAAAGGAATTAAAAGATGTGAGCTTGTCGGTGTGCTCAGACCGTTCCGTTCATATCTTCAGAGTGTTGGTCTTGCGTGCGGTACAGATGAAATTGTTCCGCTTACAAACCTTTTGCTTGCCGGCGGTGTTAATCGTATAACAGAACCTGGACTTATGATGGGCGGCTATACAGGAGAGCCTCACGATGGTGTTTATGCTATGACACGCTATCTTAAAAGGGTTAGTTTTATAAATCACGGATTACCTGCAGGAACTATGTCCCTTGTTGAGATGAGCGACAAGATGCATAAACCTTTTGATGATGGTACTCCCGTGCTTAAAAAAGATGAATTCCCTGCCGAGAGAGAAATTGAAAATGAGGGCTATCTTGTTTTAAAAAGCGGTGGCAGCAGCGGAAAAGCAAAATATGCACTTCACACATATGCTGATGCTGAAGTTACATATAAAGAAACCGGTCGCTTTATAATAGCAGCAGGTGTTAATCCTAAAAAGGATATTTGTATGAATTTGTTCTACTCAGGCGAATTATATGGGGGCTTTATAAGTATATATGAAGCTCTGAAAAGTGCTGAAATAATCCAGCTTCCTATGACGGCAGTTATGGATATGGAACGTGTGGCAAACGAAATTGTAGAGAGCAAGGTAAATGTTCTGATGGGAATGCCTACTTACCTTTTGAGACTGTTTTCCGAGCAGGAAGAAACGCTTAAGAATTACGGTGGTATTGACCTTATACTCTATGGCGGAGAGCATTTTGATCCTGCACAGGCAGAATATATTAAAAAGACATTTAATGTAAAAAGAATTGCGTCCATTACATATGGTTGCAACGAAATCGGCTCTATGGGGTATGCCTGTGAGTATTGCGAGGGAAGTATTCATCACGTTGCTCCAAGCAAATACCTTGAAATATTAAAGCTTGATAAAGATGAGCCGGTAGCAGCCGGTGAGGTTGGCAGACTTGTTTGGACACCTATCAATCAGGAAAATACACCAATCAAGCGATACGAAATAGGTGACCTTGGAAGGTTTGTAAAAGAACCGTGTAAATGCGGAAGACTTTCACCAAGATTTGAACTTCTTGGAAGATTTGGTGATGTTTTTAAATTTGCAACTAATTATGTAAATTATCAAACCATCAAATCCGTATTTGCGGAAAAAATGAATTATAACGGATGGTTGCAGGTTATTTTATCCTATGACAAATTAAGTGTAATGACAATTTGCGTTGAACCTGATTTTGCTGATTCCGAATCTAATGCCCTTGAAATTCTTAAAAATAATTATCCTGAAATCAATGAGTGCTTAACAGATAAAACAGGCATTGTAAACATTGTAAAACAAGATAAGGACAGCTTTGAACTAAGCTCCGGAGGCGGCAAGATAAGAAGTGTAATAGACCACAGAATTCAGAATTAGGGAGGATAAAAATGGTAAATTCATTTAGCGTTAAACGAAGTCCTCTTGTAATTAAAACTTTTCTGTCTATTCTCCTGCCGACAATTCTTATGAATCTTACAACAGCAATCGGCTCAATGGCAGATGCTGTCATAATAGGTCAGTATCTTGATGAGTTGTCCCTTTCGGTTGTAACTTATGCAACGCCGATTTATATGATAATCAATATGATAGCCGCTTTGTTTGCTATCGGAGGGTGCATAGCTGTAAGTGTTGATACAGGGAAAGGCGATAAAGCGGGCGCAAATAAGGCTTTTAGTGTTTCAGCAATATGTCTTGTTTTCTTATCTATGATTCTGTTTTTCGCAGGTGTATTTTTCTCAAGGCAGATAACATTTCTGCTCGGTGCAGGAAATGAACTGGTTTTTGATAAGGTAAAAACATATGTGCAGATTATTTTATTAGGTGCTCCCATTTTCATTTTAAACATTGCAGGTGCATTTTTTGTAAGAAATGATGGCAGACCTACACTTTCGATGGTAGGAATGATTTCAGGTATGGGGATAGATATTATATTAAATCTTGTATTTGTGGGATTTATGAGTATGGGCGTTGCCGGTGCAGCTAT
>SVJI01000114.1 GCA_015069065.1 Oscillospiraceae bacterium
AGGCAGAGGGCGCAGGTGAACTCTGTGCGCGTGATATAAAGGCTGACAGTGATGTTGAGATAATCAACGGTGACCTTCACATTGCAACTCTGAATGAGGATGCAAAGCTGTATATGGAAATCACTATTAACAAGGGCAGAGGTTATGTTTCTGCAGAGAAGAATAAGGCTATTTTACAGCCCCTTATCGGTCTCATTCCTGTGGATTCCATTTATACTCCGGTTGAAAAGGTTAACTACTACGTGGAAAACACCCGTGTAGGCCAGAATACAGATTTTGACAAGCTTACAGTAGAGGTTTGGACAAACGGCACAAAGACCGCTGATGAGGCTATCAGCCTTTCTGCAAAGATTATCAACGATCATATGATGCTCTTTATCCAGCTTACTGATGAGGCTATGAATGTTGAAACAATGGTTGAAAAGGAAGAAACAAAGAAAGAGAAGATTCTCGATATGACTATCGAAGAGCTTGACCTTTCTGTTCGTTCCTACAACTGCCTTAAGCGTGCAGGTATCAACACTGTTGAGGACCTTACACTGCGTAAGGAAGAAGAAATGATGAAGGTAAGAAATCTGGGACGTAAGTCACTTGACGAAGTTTGCAATAAGCTTAAAGAACTCAAGCTGGCGTTTGCACCCGATGAAGACTGATTCATAATTTGATTTATCAGAAGTTTTGAAGGAGGAATATCAATGCCCGGAACAAGAAAACTCGGTCGTCCTACCGACCAGAGAATTGCAATGCTGCGCGGTATGGTAACTGCTCTTTTGGAAAACGGCAAAATCGAAACAACTGTAACACGTGCGAAGGAAGTTCGTCCCCTTGCTGAGAATATGATTACTCTCGGAAAGCGCGGAGACCTTCATGCGAGAAGACAGGCTCTTAGCTTCATCACAAAAGAAGATGTTGTTAAGAAGGTATTTGATGAGCTTGCTCCCAAATATGCAGAGCGTAACGGCGGTTATACACAGATTATTAAGACAGGCGTTCGTCGTGGTGACAATGCTCCCATGGCTATAATAAAGCTTGTTGACTAATAAGTGAAAAGGGCTGTGATAAAATGCGCAGACCGCATAAAGAATTTATGCTACGAACAAACTTCACCGCTCGCTGTATCACATACAGCTTCGGGTGAACCCTTTGGGTTCAGTTTGTCCGTTCTGCATCATTTTCTCTTCGCCCCGAAAAGCAAAATTAAAAAGGATTCTATGACGAGCGGCTCGCATCGTTATAGAATCCTTTTTGTTTAGTTGTAAAAGCAGTCTTCTTCCCATTTGGCAGGGTTATCTTCAATATACTGCCATATCTTTTTGTAGCTTTTGGCATTTCGTACTACGTGGTCGTGAAATAATTTCTGCCAGATATTAAAACCAATTTGTTTTGTGGTATATCCTTTCATTTGTTGAATAACAGTTGAAACTGTAGGGGCGTGCATTGCACGTCCGCTTTCACTATGTAAATGTAAAAGCAAATGTGTATGATTCGGCATAATAACATATTTTTCCAAAGTAACGGAGGAATAGGTTTTGGGAATGTTGAGTATCGCACATTCTACGATTTTACCTGCTTTGGATAGAGTAAAATTATTGTACGGACGACCAATGGTCGCCCCTACATCCCAAAATACATTTTCTTTGTCTTTTGTACAGATGGTAATAAAATAAACTCCGCTTTGGCTATAATCATAATTTTTTAATCTGTGTGGTTTGCGTTTTGGATAGGGCAAGTTTTTATCTGTTAACATTTGGGTTATCAGTTCTTTCAAGAAGATAATCAATAGATACGTCAAAATAATCTGCAAGTAAAATAAGCTCTTTGTATCCAGCCTGACGTTCTCCTGTTTCGTACCTGCTGATAGTATTCTGATTCACATTAAGTTCTAATGCTAATTTCAACTGTGAGAGACCATGCTTTTCTCGAATTTCTTTTAATCTCATAAAAAACACCCCTTGACAATATTATACCATAGTGGTATAATAAAAATATCCCAAGTTGGGATATGTACCCCAATTGTCGCCAAACAGAATCATTAACGGCAAAAAGGCATGATAAATCCGTATTGGAACTTGTCATGCCTTTTTGCTTTGCCGTAGAAATTCCGCAAGAAACATTACAAAGAAATATGCTACAGAAGCCTTTTTCGAGAATTTGATTGACTAAAAAAGATATATTTGCTAAAATATAATCAGGGGGTGTAGCCATCAAAAGCACTGAGGAGTTGTTATTATGGATAAAATCAATGCTTTAGAATATGCAAAAAAATATGCAGATAAAGTGTTGGAGAATTGTTCTCCAATGGCGATAGTTATATATGGATCATATTTAACAGATACAGCTGATGAAAATAGTGACATAGATATAGCAGTTATATTTGACGGTTTTACAGGTGATTTTTTAGAATTATCAGCCAAGCTTTATAAGCTTACCTGTGAAGTAAGCACTGTTATTGAACCAATTATCCTTGATATTAAAAATGATATTAGCGGATTTGCGCATGAAATATTGAAAAAAGGGCAAAAAGTAGCTTAATCAAACCTATAAAGGCTTCTATAACGATGGGCTCACATCGTTATAGAAGCCTTTTTGCTTTACAATAGAAATTTCGCAAAAAACATTACAAAAAATACGTTTAAAAATAAAAAAACGCTATGAAAATACATAAATTTATGTTACAATATAGAATGTTAAAATGGATAATTATGAAAGGAAGGTTTCATAAATGAACTTTTTCCAGAAAGATATAGAAACTATGCCGCGTAAAGACCTTGAAGCACTGCAGCTTGAGCGCCTTAAAAACATAGTGGCATATTGCTATAATAACACAAAATTTTATCATGATAAGCTTGATAAAGCCGGAGTGGGTGACGGAAGCAGGATAAAACAGCTTTCCGATATTGAGTATATTCCCTTTACAGAGAAAAGCGAATTTCGTGACAACTATCCTTTCGGTATGGTTGCAGTTCCCCATAAGGATATTGTCCGTGTACACGCTTCCAGCGGTACTACAGGTAAGCCCACCGTGGGAGTATATACCAAGCAGGATATAGACATATGGAGCGACTGTGTTGCCCGTGTGTGTGCTGCAGGCGGAGTAACAGAAGAGGATATTATCCAGATTTCTTTTGGATATGGACTTTTCACAGGTGCTTTGGGACTTCATTACGGACTTGAAAAGCTTGGCGCAATGGTTATCCCGATGTCATCGGGAAATACTGAAAAGCAGCTTATGATGATGCGTGATTTAGGTGTGACAGGCTTGGTGGCAACTCCTTCATATGCACTTTACCTGAGCGAAGCCGTGAAAGAGGGAGAATACCCCCTCGACGCTTATAAATTAAAGTTGGGCATTTTGGGCAGTGAACCATGTACCCCCGAAATGAGAGAAACTATTGAGAAGAATCTGGGTATATATGTTTCTGACAACTACGGCATGACAGAGCTTGGCGGTCCCGGTGTCAGCGGTGACTGCTTTGAGCGTGACGGTATGCATTTTGCAGAGGACCATTTCCTGCCGGAAATCGTAAATCCAGACACAGGAAAGCGTTTGGAAAGCGGAGAAACAGGCGAGCTTATTGTTACAACTCTTACAAAACAGGGCATGCCTGTGCTTCGCTACAGAACAAGGGATATTACTACCCTTGATTATGAACCATGTAAGTGCGGCAGAACTCATGTAAGGATGTCCAAAACAAAGGGAAGAACAGACGATATGCTTATTATCAAGGGCGTTAATGTGTTCCCCACACAGATTGAAAGTGTGCTTATCAATATTGATAAAATCGGACCTCATTATCAGCTTGTGGTACGCAGAGAGGGCAATTTTAAGGATACTCTTGAAATTAAGGTTGAGCTTCTGGATGCAAGCGTACTTGAAAACTATGGCGAGCTTGAAAAACTGATTCGTCTTATACAGGAAAGAATTAAGAGCGTACTTGGACTTCAGGCAAAAATCACTCTTGTTCCTCCGAAAACCCTTGAAAGATTCCAAGGTAAGGCTAAGAGAATCCTCGACTTAAGAAACGAAAAATAATCCGAAAGGAAAGATATAAAATGAAAGAATTACTGATTGGTAATGCCGCACTTGCACGCGGTCTTTACGAGGCAGGATGTAATGTAATAAGCTCCTACCCCGGAACTCCCAGCACAGAAATAACTGAATTTGCGGCAAAATATGATGAGATATACTGTGAATGGGCACCCAATGAAAAGGTGGCGTGTGAGGTTTCATTCGGTGCTTCACTCAGAGGGGCAAGAACTGCCTGTGCCATGAAGCATGTCGGACTTAATGTAGCGGCTGACCCGCTCTTTACACTCTCATACACAGGCGTTAACGGTGGTATGGTTATCTGTGTTGCAGATGACCCCGGAATGCACTCATCACAGAATGAGCAGGATTCCCGCCACTATGCAATAGGTGCAAAGGTGCCTATGCTGGAGCCTGCCGATTCTCAGGAATCATATGAATTTGCAAAGAAAGCATTTGAACTTTCTGAAAAATTTGACACTCCTGTGCTTCTCAGAATGTGTACAAGGATTGCCCATTCTCAGAGTATTGTTGAAACAGGAGAAAGAGTAGAGGCAGGTGTAAAGGCGTATGAAAAGAACCCTGCCAAGTACATTATGATGCCAGGCAACGCAAAGAAGCGCCATCCATTTGTTGAGGAGAGAACGGCTCTTCTTACAGAATTTGCGGAAAATTGCGAGTTTAATCGCATAGAATATACTGACTCGAAAATAGGTGTTATTACATCGGGCGCAAGCTATCAGTACGTTAAGGAAGCTCTGGGTGACAGTGTAAGTGTTTATAAGCTTGGTATTGTAAATCCGCTTCCTGTAAAATCCATTCAGGAATTTGCTTCTAAAATGGATAAGGTAT
>SVJI01000115.1 GCA_015069065.1 Oscillospiraceae bacterium
CATTGTGGCTGACAAAAATCCGTAATACACAGATTCAAGTGTCAGCGGATTGCCGCCCGGCAGATAATAAAGTATTGTTACCCCCTCATGATTAAAGGCGGGGTTGATTAACGCCATCAATAAAAGCGCAGGCAGCATATACATTAAGTTCCTCTTAACTTGCCCTGTACCATTGAGCACTACTGAATACGCAAAGCCGCATACAAGCGAAATTATAAGCGTAACAGGGTGCAGAAATATGCAGCTGAACACAATTGCAAAAACAAAATATATAAAATTGACTATTGGGTGATATCTATTAAACTCATTCATATTTCATACCATTCCTCGCAGAGTAATCTCCGCCTACATCTTTTCCTAAATCACAGGTATATACCCATTCAATTTTGTCTCCATCTTTAAGTTGATAGCGAGAGCATCCATAATTAGGAAACCAACCGTTGACCTTATACATCCAGCCTGAAAGCTCCCCACAATCAAATTCATAAAGATTAGAAATACCCTCTATATAAGCACTGTTATAAATAGGCGTATTTACAAACTCCAAGTGTATGTTATTCTTTTTCATTTCACGAACAAGAACATTAAATACACTTTCCCCCTCATAAAATACTAGAGTCCGCTCCGAAAAGATAACTCCGTCCTCTGGAATTACAACGGATTTTTCATTTAACTTTCCTATGGCATTTCTGCACTGGATTGACAAAGTGCAATTAAGCTGATTGTCTGTTATACCTGTATCATTCTCTTTATAATATTCACAATCTTCCTTTTGAGGCGTTTCGTAAATATCTAAGTCAGATGTTTTTTCATCTGCAGCTTGAACTTGCTCTTTTTCAGGCAGTTTTACCTCCACGTTTTGAAACTGTGAAACGACCGCCGTTTTGTCATTTATAGAATCATCAGTAAATTCGCTTTCATTATTTTCTCCACAGAAAAAAGCGACAATCAATACAGTTATTATACAAACAAAAGCTATAATTTTCCCTTTGTGTTTTGTTATAAAACTCAAATCAGCATAGCCCCTTTCAGGAGATTATAAAGCATATCGGCAATCTGACATCTTTTTACCGCTGTATGCGGTTTTATTTCAATTGCACTTTTGTTCAAAATTCCTTTTTCAAAGCAAAATGCAACATCCGCTTTCGCCCACTCGGAAACTGTCATATAATCCGTAAACTCCGCTAAAATATTTCTTACCGCAGCATTGTCAAGTCTGTTTTCCATGCCGCATAATATAGCGGCACGGCAAACCATAGCTGAAGATTGTTCTAAAGTGATAGTTCCGTCTGGATTAAACTCTGTTTCTGAAATCCCTTTTACAAGACCGTAGCTATAAGCAGTATTTACATATTCAGCATACCAATCGGTAGGCTTTACATCATTAAAGACAGAAAGGTTTTTTACACTCAATCCTAATGCTCTGACGGTTATTGCGGCAAACTCTGCTCTTGTCATGGTATTATCGGGAGAAAACGAGTTTTCGGTCATTCCGTTTATAATACCTCTTTTTGCAAGTTCCTCAATAGCCTTTTGATTTTCATGTCCCTGAACATCTGAAAAGGTTTTACCCGAAAACTTTATTTCAGTTTTTTCAACATCAGTATTTTTACCAGGCAGACCACTATGTAATTTGTTTGTTTTTTCAACATCACTCATATCAAAAAGAGAGGTCTTGTTTTCTTCAAATCTTTTTGCCGCAGTCAAGGCATAAAAGCACTGTTCTGTTGCCATAATACTTGTTTCGTCTGTATGTGAAAAGCTGCCGTCTTTTTGTTTGAATGAGTATAAATTGTCAACCAAGGTTTTTCCGTTTTTGACAAACCGCGTGTCTTTATAGGATATACCGATAGCAGATAACGCAGTTAGTACCTGTGCCGTGCTTTCGGATGCTTTCGTGTTGCATGCTGAATACCCGCCGTTTTCATTTTGCATTGCAGACAAAACATTTATTGCTCTTTCTATTGCTGATTTAACATCATATCTGTATTGATATTTTGAAAGTGCTGTCAGTGCCATAGCCGTAATATCCGCATCGGCAATTTCTTCTGTTTCCGAAAGTGACCAGCCACCGTTTCGTTTTTCGCACTCTAAAATCCGTGCAATATATTTATCTCTGATTTCCTGTGTCCCATAATTTCCGCTGTCCAGTGCGATAATTGCCCATATAGAGCCGTTTATCCCTTGCCATATAGTTTTATCATAATCAAGAAGCGGAGTAACAAGGTTATACCCGGCGACATCTTCGGGATTTTTACCTATTGCCGTAAGTGCAATGATTACTCTTGAATACTCGGTGTATTTTCTTGAATGAAGAACACCATCTTTTGATTTTACATAATTCTGAACATTAGCATAGTAGTTTTCAAAATATGTATCGTCAATATCCAAGGCGCATCTTGCAAGTCCTATGACCGTCCACTCACCGCCGACAGATGCAACTGTGGGATTATCAACCGTATTTATCAAATAATATGCCGTATCGTCAAGGCTGTCAATAGCGACAGCATTTACCGCCACTCCCAAAATTATTATTAAACTTAAAATTAGTGCTGCACTTTTTTTCATTTAGAAATACCCTCACAAAACCTCATCAGCATTACTGCAACCTCAGCACGAGTAGCAGAGTCAGCAGGGGAAATTGTGCTTTGTGTTTTTCCTTTTATTATTCCTGCATTAACTGCCCATTCTATAGCTGAAACTGCATACTCCGAAATTGCTCCGCTATCCGTATAATCTTTTACACCTGTGGTTGTCTTAAATTCTGTTTTAACATTCTTTTTCTGTATATATCGGTAAAGGATAGTCGCCATTTGCTCGCGGGTAACTTCATCATTTGTACCCAAAAGATTATTTCCTATTCCTGATATAATATTTTCACTTGTTGCCCAACTGACAGCCTCTGTGTACCATTCACCGGCCACTACATCATTAAAGTCCATAATAAAGTTTGCAGCAGGCTCATTCTCCAATCGCCAAAGAACAGTTATCAGCATTGCCCTTGTCATTTTACTGTTAGGCTCAAAGCCACTGCCGGTCCCCTGCATCAAATTGTTTTCATAAACATATTTTACCCCTTCGTAATGCCAGTCGTCAAGACTTATATCTTTGTATGTATTTTCAGTAAATAAAGGCTTTTTCTCAGTTTCGGGGGTTTTATCTGTTTTATCATCCTTTGGTTTAGCACTTACAGATGATGATGTACCGCCCAAATAAGTTGTTTTTTCTGTTGTGTAATCATCTGTATAATGGAATATGATTGTATCTCCGTCTGAAAGCTTCTGCTCGTCAATGCCATTTGTCGGATATTTGCCATTAAGCATATACATCCACCCTGACACACTGCCATTATCAAACTCTGCAAGTCCTTTTACTTCACTGATATAGTTATCCTCTTTTGTATATGAAACACCATTAAGAATCAGTGCCTTTTCAATGGCATCTATAACACAGCTTCCTTTATCGAGCGTAATTTTAGTTTTGGAAATCCAAGTGTCAAGGTTACCTTTTTTCTTTGTGTGGGTGTCACCTGCTCCAACAGGTGTACCGTGTTTTTTATCGCCAAGTAATGTAAAGTAAACAGAGATTGTATCAGAGGATGAAGAATCTCCCCCGCCCCCATTATCCTTTTCTTTTACCGTCACACTGCAGCGGGCAGGGGAAATATAGTTTGCTCCGTTAGTCCTCACATCAACAGTATAATTCCCCTCTTGTGTAAAGGTTATTTTAAATGTTCCGTTTTTATCAACCATTGTTGCAAGGTCTTTAATCTCGGTTCCATCGCTCTTACGCACCGTCACAATTGAAGTTTCCACTTTGTTATTTCCGTATCCTGCAACAGATTTTAAAGTAAATGTTTTTTCCTCCCCGACACTTGCAGATTCGGATGCCGTACTAAAGTATGTATAAAGGTCTGATTTTGTATAATCGGTTGCCTGTAATGAATAAATTGTGAATGAGTCATTTGATTCAACAACAGTATTGAGCAGCTTGTCCTCCCATTCCCGACCGTTTGTTCCTGCTTTTACACCTGCTCCTGTCATTTCAACATCGTTAAAGTAATATAGGCAGTTACCGCCATTGTTTTCATCCCAAAGCTTTGTGATAAAGGCACCGTATTGGCTTTCTTCAATTTTTAAAGCTGCGGCTTTGCTTGAATGGTGCTGCTCATGTGCTGCCACAAGTATTTCTGAAATGGTTATAACACCATCAGGAGCATCGGGATTATCAACTGCTGTTATGGGGACTCTCCACATATCGTTACCGTTTTTATCTATAGCAAATTCGCCGTTTTTAGTAGCAATCGTCACATATACTGTTTTTTCAACATAAGGCAGTACTGTCACACTAAAGCGTGAGGTAACTATAGGAGCTGATTTGAACTCTTTGTCGCAATAATCATTTAATATGCTGTCCCATACTTTACCAACATAGGAAGCATTCCCACTTGCTTCTAAAATGTATTCTCCTGCACTTTCAACAACTACTTCAAATTCACCATCATCACCTACAGTTGTTTCAGAAATCTTCAAGCCCTCTTTATCAAAAATTTTTATAGTTGTGCCTTTTGCAAAAACTTCGCCTGAAGATGCAATTCCTTTTAGTAAAAACTCTGTTTTACCTCCTGCAACAATCGTTGTGTTGCCTTGAATATAAGTATAAACATCTGAATAGCTTTCCGTATCTCTGTAAAAATATGCCGTAATGGTATCATTTTGATTTAATGCGGTTAAAAGTGAATACGCATTTGCATCGTTTAGCATATAGGCAACATTTGAGGTCTGCTCTCCCCACAATTTAGTTATAAAAGGACCGTACGAACTTGCCTCTGTCTTAAAATCAGCAGAGCCGTTTAAACTATGCTGCGTATGTACCTTTA
>SVJI01000116.1 GCA_015069065.1 Oscillospiraceae bacterium
AGGTAGAATTACTGCAGTTATTCCGTATTTCGGATATGCGCGTCAGGACAGAAAGGCTAAGGCGAGAGACCCGATTAGTGCAAAGCTTGTTGCAGACCTTGTTGCGACAGCCGGTGCTGACAGAGTATTGACAATGGACCTTCACGCACCTCAGATTCAGGGATTTTTCAATATTCCTGTTGACCATTTGCTTGGTGTTCCGATTCTGGCACCGTATTTCATAGAAAAGTTTAAGGATGATATGGAAGACATTGTTGTTGTATCTCCTGATTTCGGCAGCGTAACACGTGCCAGAAATTTTGCACAGAAGCTTAATACTCCTATTGCAATTATTGATAAGCGCCGTCCCAGACCTAACGTTAGTGAGGTTATGAACATTATCGGCGAGGTTAAGGATAAGAGAGTTATCCTTGTAGACGATATGATTGATACCGCAGGTACGATAGTTCATGCTGCACAGGCGTTGGTGGACAGAGGTGCTAAAGAGGTTTATGCTTGTTGTACCCATCCTGTACTCAGCGGTCCTGCTATTGAAAGACTTGAGGCAAGTCCCATTAAGGAGCTTGTTTGTCTTAATACAATTGAGCTTCCGCCTGAAAAGATTATGAAGAAAACAAAGATTCTCAGCGTAGCTCCTATTTTTGCAGAGGCTATTGAGCGCATTTATGAGGATGTTTCCGTAAGTCCTCTTTTCGTATAATTACATAACCGTTGAATAAAATAGTAAGGAGATGTAAAAAATTACTTTTTTACATCTCCTCATTTTAGGGGATAGGAAAAAATGATTCAGAACGGACAAACTGAGCCAAGCGAAGCTTGGAATACCCGAAGGCGTACGTGGGTACGTCGAGAGGCGAAGTTTGTTCGTAGCAAAAAGACATAAAACGAAGAAAAATTGAATGGATGAGATTTTTCTACAAAAATATAAAATTTTATTATTTTCCAACAAACTGTATTTTATATATCTATTGACTTTTTGCGGTCTGGACTTTTTTTACATCCCCTAAGGTGTAGGAAAAAATAAGGAGTTTTTTATTATGCATCTTATAGTTGGCTTGGGAAATCCCGGACGTGAATATGAAAAGACGAGGCACAATGTAGGATTCATCGCACTTGATTATCTTGCAGAAAAGCTGGATATTAAAATGAGCAAAATCAAATTCAAGGGTATCTGCGGCGAGGGATTTATCGGAAACGAAAAATGCGTGCTTTTAAAGCCCCAGACCTTTATGAATCTGAGCGGACAAAGTGTCCGTGAAGCGGCTGAATTCTATAAAATAGAGCCTCAGAATATAATTGTTATATATGACGATATAAATCTGGAGCCGGGGAAGGTGCGAATAAGACCTGACGGTAGTGCAGGCGGACATAACGGTATGAAAAATATTATCTATCTTCTTAACACGGATTCTTTCCCAAGGGTGAGATTTGGTGTAGGGGCACCGCAGCATGACCTTGTTGACCATGTGCTTGGCCATTTTAGTGATGAGGACGGCGTACATGTTACGTCAGCCATTAAAAGAATTGACGATATAGTATCTGTTATGCTGAAAAACGGCACTGCTGAGGCTATGAGCAGATTTAATAATAAGGTGTTGTGATAATATGAACATACTTAACACTTTGCTTGAAAATTCAGCACAGTTTAAAGAAATAATCAAAGCCGCAGATAACGGAAAATTTCCGATTATGGTAAGTGGCACGGCAGATGCTCAGAAAGCACACCTCATAAGCTGTATTTGCGAGAGAATGGGAAAGCGTGCTTTTGTAATAACTCATAACGATATTCAGGCGCGCAGATTGTGCGAGGATTTGAGCTTCTTTTCAGACAGCGAATGTGTCTATATTCCGCCTAAGGAAGTGCTTCTTTATGAGGTGGAGGCATCAAACCACGAAGCAGACAATAAACGTGCTGCCGCGCTGGGTATGCTCGCAGGGGGAGCAAATGCCGTTGTATCGGTAGAATCGCTCCTTCATTTTGTTATGCCCAAAAATCAGTTTGATTCATTGTGCCTTACCTTTGAATACGGTGGGACAACAGATTCTGTGAAGCTTCCCGAAACGTTATCGTCTATGGGGTATTCGCGTGTTGATGTAGTAAATCTCCCAGGACAGTTTGCAATCCGCGGAGGTATAGTGGATATATATTCTCCCGACGCGCTTGTTCCGGTCAGAATGGAGCTTTTTGGTGATGATATAGATTCTCTGCGCAGCTTTGACTGTGATACACAGATAAGCATAGAAAAACTGGACAGTGCGCAGATACTTCCAGTTTCTGTAGAAAATTCCAGAGAAACCATGCTTTCGTATGCAGGGGATGACTATCTTATCTTTACAGACGAGCCTGCACGCATGGGGGAAAGTGCTCAGGCGGTAGAGTGGGAAATAAGCGAAAACATAAAAACCCTTTCTGAAAAGGGAACTGAAACTAAGCTATATGACTGTATAAACAGCTATCAGGATATCGCTGCAGAAATAAGCGGCAGAAAATCCATAGCACTTTCATCAATTGGCAGGTCGTGTCCTGACTGGGAGATTTGTACAGAGTGTGAAATCACAAGTAAGGGTATGAGCAGCTATAGCGGAAACATTGAGTTTTTAATTTCCGATGTTGAGCATTGGCATAGCGAGGGGGTAAAGACAGTTATTCTCGCAGGAAGCACGTCGCGGGCAAAGAAAATCACACAAATGCTCACAGAAAGGGATGTAAGAGCCTCCTACGAGGAAAATCCCGAAATGCTTTCGGATAAATATGTCACTGTAATGCCCGGCAGTATTACAAGGGGATTTGAGTACCCTCTGGAGGGATATGCCGTAGTAAGCGACAAAGAGATTTTTGCCGCAGAAAGAAAAAAGCGCGCCCCTCGCCGCAGTGAGGATACTGTAAAAATACGCAGTGCCGACCAGCTTGATGTAGGCGACTATGTTGTTCACAGAGCGCACGGTATCGGCAAATACTTAGGAATTGTCCGTATGAAAGTCAGCGGTGTTATAAAAGACTATATAAAGCTTGAATACAGGGGGGAGGATTTCCTTTATCTTCCTGTAGGTCAGCTTGATGCTGTAAGTAAGTACACAGGCGGCGAAAATAAAATGGTTAAGCTTAACCGGCTTGGTTCAAATGAGTGGGTTAATGCAAAGAGGAAGGTAAGACAATCTGTTGAGGAGATGGCGAAAAAGCTTGTCGCTCTTTATGCAGAGCGTGCCCAGAGTCAGGGTGTGGCGTTTTCGCCCGACACCCCTTGGCAGCATGATTTTGAAAATTCTTTTCCCTACGAGGAAACTGAGGACCAGCTTCGCAGCACGGCAGAGCTTAAAAAAGATATGGAGAGCACACGCCCCATGGACAGACTTTTGTGCGGAGATGTAGGCTACGGAAAAACAGAGGTTGCCATGCGCGGTGCATTTAAGGCGGTTATGGACGGCTATCAGGTTGCATATCTGGTGCCGACAACAATTCTTGCCTCTCAGCATTACCAGAATTTTGTAAACAGGATGAAGGAATTTCCCATTACGGTGAGGATGCTGTCCCGATTTTCAACTCCTGCACAAACGAAGAAAACTCTTAAAATGCTGCAAAGCGGTGAATGTGACATAGTTGTAGGTACGCATAAGCTTCTTTCAAAGAATGTAGTTTTTAAAAAGCTCGGCTTTCTGATAGTGGATGAGGAACAGCGATTTGGTGTTACTCACAAGGAAAAAATAAAGGAAATGAAAAAGAATGTGGATGTGCTGACTCTCAGTGCTACCCCGATTCCGCGAACTCTTCATATGGCAATGATAGGAATAAGGGATATGAGTGTTCTTTCAGCGCCACCAAGTGACCGCCATCCTGTACAGACTTATGTTCTGGAATATAATGAGGCGGTTGTAAAAAATGCGATTGAGCGTGAGGTTGCACGTGGCGGTCAGGTTTACTATCTGCATAACAGAGTAGAAAGCATCTACGGTGTTGCAGAGCGTCTGCGCAGACTCGTTCCTGATATCAGGGTTTCGGTAGCTCACGGAAAAATGAATGAAAGTGAGCTTGATGATGTTATGATGCAGGTGCAGCAGGGGGAAGTTGATGTGCTTGTCTGCACAACCATAATTGAAACAGGACTTGATATTGCAAACGTGAACACCATTATTATTGAAAATTCGGACACTCTGGGACTGAGTCAGCTATATCAGCTGAGAGGAAGAGTAGGCAGAACAAACCGGCTTGCATACGCTTATCTTACCTACAGGAAAAATAAAATTCTTGACGAGACGGCAGAAAAAAGGCTGCGTGCCATTCGTGAATTTACGGAGTTTGGTTCAGGCTTCAGGATTGCTATGCGTGACCTTGAAATAAGAGGCGCCGGTAATGTATTGGGACCTGAACAGCATGGCTTTATGGCGAGTGTAGGATATGATATGTATTGTGCAATCCTTGAGGAAGCTGTAAACGATGCTATGGGTAAACCCAAAACCGCCCAAAAGGCTGAAACGGTTATTGATTTGGAGGTAAATGCCTTTATACCCGATAGCTATATTCCCACGTCGAACCTTCGTATAGAAGCATATAAGCAAATTGCGGGAATAAGCGACATGAATGACCGTTACAGTGTGGAGGCAAGCTTTGAAGACCGTTATGGTGAAATACCCGACGAAACCTATTCTCTCCTGGAAATACAGATGATTCGTGTTACGGCAGAGGGAATCGGTATTAAGGAAATTTCCCATGTGGAGGCAGGTATTATTTTTAAACTGCATACTCTCACAAAGGAGCTTGTCGATAAAATTTCAGTT
>SVJI01000117.1 GCA_015069065.1 Oscillospiraceae bacterium
GCACTTTGCTGCGCCATTCTTTCAAAAACACGGGCACAGCAAACTGCCGCTGCAGTTGTAATGAGCAGGGGATTTATATTCTCATCAGGGCGTAAAAGGATGCTCATGTAAACACCGCTTCCGCCCGGTGAATGAAAGCTCCGTCCCATTCTGCCGCGACCTGCACTCTGCTCAGATGCTATAAGAACGCTAAATTCCTGTTCCCCTGCCTGTGCGGCAAGCTTCATCAGTGAATTAGTGGACGTTACCTTTCTCCTCGTCTTAACTTTATATTCGTAATTCTTTAAAGCTTTGTTTATATATCTTTCAGATATACTGAAAAAAGGCATTGCTCTCCCCCCTTTTCGTAAAGTATATCACAACTTGAAAAATTTGTATATAGCCTGCTAAAATAAAAATGTAATAAAGCCTGTTCATTTCACATACAATGTACCAAAATACACTTGTATGGAGGAATTTGTATGGAGCAGTATAGTATATACAATGACATCGCCCAGCGCACCCAAGGGGACATTTACATAGGTGTGGTCGGTCCTGTCAGAACAGGTAAGTCAACGTTTATAAAGCGTTTCATGGATTTACTGGTTTTACCCAATATTGAAAACGAGCATATCCGCACACGCGCCGTTGACGAGCTTCCCCAGAGCGGAAGCGGACGAACCATTATGACTACAGAGCCGAAGTTCATTCCAAATGAGGCAGTCAGAATAAATGTTGATGAAAATGCCTCTTTTAACGTGCGCATGATTGACTGTGTGGGATACTGTGTAAACGGTGCGCAGGGACATACCGAGGACGGACAGCCCCGCATGGTTACAACGCCGTGGTTCGAGGATGATATCCCCTTTGACAAGGCTGCTGAAATAGGCACTGAAAAGGTTATCCGCGAACACAGTACCATCGGACTTGTCATAACTACGGACGGAAGCATTTGCGACATTCCCAGATATGAATATGTGGCTGCAGAGGAGCGGGTGGTTGCAGAGCTTAAAGAAATCAACAAACCGTTTATAATTCTCTTAAACTCTGCGGTTCCCGAGAGCGACAGTGCGCAGAATCTGAAAAAAGAGCTTGAGAAAAAGTACAATGTTCCCGTGTTTTTATTTTCATGCGCAGATATGCGTATTGATGATATCAATGCAATTATGCGCAATGTACTGTTTGAATTTCCTCTTAAGGAGCTGGCAATAAATCTGCCCGGTTGGATAGATGCTCTGCCTCAGGACCACTATCTTAAAAAATCAATATATGAAACGGTGCGCCATGCCATAAACGGAGTAAATAAATTAAATCACATACACGCAATCTCCCCGATGCTTGAGGAAAATGAATATCTCTCGTGTGCGCGCATAGAGGAAATTTCCTTGGGAAAAGGAACGGCACTTATTACTACAGAGGCTGTTGAAGGTCTTTTCTACAACGTATTGGGTGAAACAACAGGTCTTGACATTAACAACGACGAGGAGCTAGTATCAATGCTCTGCAGCCTGTCACAGGCAAAGAAAGAGTATGACAAGATTTCAAGTGCGCTTGCTCAGGTAAGGCAAACAGGCTACGGCATCGTATCTCCGGGGATTGAGGAGCTTTCACTGCGTGAGCCTGAAATCATCCGTCAGGGCGGCAGGTATGGAGTCAGATTACGCGCCAGTGCTCCATCAATACACCTCATCCGTGCTGATATCGAAACAGAAGTAAATCCCATTGTCGGCAGTGAAAAACAGTCAGAAGAACTTGTTCACTATCTTCTCAGCGAATTTGAAAGTGACCCCGCAAAAATATGGGAGTCAAATATTTTCGGCAAATCGCTTCATGAGCTTGTTAATGAGGGGCTTCAAAGCAAGCTTTCCAAAATGCCTGATGATGCCCGCGGTAAGCTTCAGGAAACTTTGCAGAGAATCATTAACGAGGGCAGTGGCGGGTTAATCTGCATCATATTGTAACCTAAAAAATCACACGGTTAAAGCATACCGTGTGATTTTCCTTTTAACTTTTTAATTAAATATAATAATATATTTCCTACAACACCGCCGCACAGTGCGCCGAGAGTATCGACAATAATATCGCTTATCTGCGCTGACCTGCCCGGAACGAAGCTTTGATGAATTTCATCACTGCAGGCATATAAAAATGCTACAATCACAGTGTAAATCAATCTTCGCTTAGAGCTTAAGCCATACTCTCCAAACAAAAGCAGCAGCAAAAAGCCCAATAATCCAAAGATGGTAAAATGTGCTGCCGTACGCACAAATTTATGCAACAGGTCACAAATCCCATGAATTTGCACCTCAGAGAGTGTATTTCTTACATCTAAAAAACTAACAATATTATAAATAAATGCCGAGCTTGTCTCTCTGGAATCTGGTGCCTCCTGAGAGGAAAAGAAAAATATTAAGCCCATGCAGGTAATTACCAAAATCAATAAAACTACCTTTTTAACCATCTTATTACTCTCTCCAACAAAATTATTTACACTGATATTTTACTATCGGAGAAGAAATAAGTCAATCTTAATTTTTAATCCTCCATATGCTTTCCAAGAAAGCCTGCCGCACTCTGGCAAAGCTTCTTTTCGACCTCGCCGACAGGCATTGTATCCTTATCCGATACCATCATAACACTGCCGATAGTATCGCCCTCGCTTACAATGGGTGCAACAACAAAAGCAAAGTATTTTTCTGAGCCGTCAACTACAGGCACACCGCCCTTGTTCTCTGAATCAATTACGAAAACGCTCTTCTTCTCTATCATTTTTTCAACATCTTCGCTGATTCTTTTTTCAACAAGTTCCTTTCTCGGTGCTCCATATACGGCAATAATGCTATCCTTATCCGTTATTACAACGGGCTGACCGCTTGTTTTTGAGAGGGTTTCGGCATATCCTGCGGCAAATTCTCCAAGCTCTCCGATTGGAGAATATTTTTTAAAGATAACCTCACCGTCACGCTCGGTAAAAATTTCCAGAGGATCTCCCTCACGGATTCTCATGGTTCTTCTTATTTCTTTGGGTATAACAACACGACCGAGGTCGTCAATTCTTCTTACAATTCCTGTCGCTTTCATATAAAAAATACTCCTTTTGGTTTGATTTACAATGCTATTGTGTGCTAAAAGGGAATTTTTATGTAAGGAAAAAGGTGGTATTTACTTTTGATTACATATATGATATTATTATTAAATAAAAGCCTAGAGGAGGGTAATATGAACTACAAAAGCGAAACAATTTTTTGGAAAAAGAAAGAATTTATATCCTTTATATCAAGTATTCTTGTTTTGTTCATACATTCATATTTTGCTCAAGATAATGTGAGTACCAGTTTTATTTCTATTATCAATCAAAAATTTTCTTTCTTTTTCTCACGCTCTATTACACAGTTTGCAGTTCCCATGTTCTTTATGTTGTCAGGAATATCTTTTTTTAAAGAATATAACAACAAAAAATACTTAACAAAAATCAAATCCAGAATATATACTCTGGTTATACCTTATTTACTATGGAATACAGTGTGGATGCTTTGGGAGATTTTTGGTTCATATTCTTTCATTTCAAAATTTTCTGCAACGAGCGAGCAGTATCCTTTGACTTTAGCAAGCATATTAAAAGGTATTTTTTTCTATGGATGTAACACACCGTTTTGGTTTGTATTCGATTTGATTGTCTTTTCCTTTGCAGCTCCTGTGCTATTTTTTATTATCCGAAACAAATACATTGGTATAGCGTCTGTTGCTTTTTTGTCGATATTATCTTTGTTTGGAATCTGCATACCGATAGATTTGTTCTATTATCCGATGTCAATTGTTTTTTACTTGACAGGAGCAATTATCGGCTATCATTATTTCGATTTTATTTCTCGGAAATCGTCAAAACCAACACAAATCACTTCCATTGTTTTCCTGTCGGCATATGTCCTTGCAAAAACAATTGTTCCCCGGGAGTTACATATCAGTAATTATTTAATTGAAACTATCGTATATACCATTGCGGCCTTCTCCTTGTGGAACATTGTGGATATTTTTATTGAACGGATTAAGCCCAGAGCAATTTACCGCCGTTCTTTTGCTATTTATGCGATGCACCTCAATGTGGCAATAATCATACTGAAAATACTTTCTCTTTGTGTTCCTCAAAACGAATGGCTGGAAATTCCGAAATTCATAATTATGGTTGTTTTAACACTTATAATTATAAATTTTGTATGTACTTTTCTTGAAAAATTTTTTCCGAAAGTGTATGCACTGTTCATGGGTAATCGCATAAAGAAACACCAATAAAAAAGAATCAAGATAATTATACTTAAATTAAAGCGAGGTGAAATTCACCTCGCTTTAATACTTACTGCCAAATCTCTATTTTTTAAAAAATACCCTTTATGAAAATCTCAATACCAATAAAAACAAGAATAGCTCCGCCTAAAATTGAAGATTTGCCTGAAAATTTCGTTCCGCAGTGCTTACCTATGGAAACTCCTGCCACGCATATGACAAAAGTCACCGCTGCAATTATCAAGGCACATACTACTGCCATGAATGCGCTGTAACGCGAAATTGTAAACCCAACGGACAGCGCGTCAATTGATGTTGCTATGCCCTGTATAATAAGTCCGCACAGTCCCACCGGACAGGCACAGCCATCCTCGGGT
>SVJI01000118.1 GCA_015069065.1 Oscillospiraceae bacterium
TTACTATAGTACGTAGGGGAGGGGTTCCGCCTCCCACTTTTTGTGGATGGTATGGGAGTTTGGCTCTACAGATGTATTGACAAATTGTGCGTAGGGGATGGCCTCCCGGGCATCCCGCTTCGGTACGGATATAGGCATCCACCCCTACTGTTTTTAAACTGAGAAAAAACGTAGATATTTATAACTGATTACTCCATATAAATCTATACTGCAAAAAAAGACAGCCACGGCTGTCTTCCTGTGTTTCTGCTTATATCAGCACGCCATCACAATGGTCGATTTCGTGCTGTATTATCTGTGCGGCAAAACCTTTGAAAGTTTTGATTTTTATTTTAAAATCTGCATCCTGCCACTGCACTTTTACTGATTTGTAACGTATTGTTTCCCTGGGCCCTCCCAGCAATGAAAGACAGCTTTCCTTTGTTTTGTAACTGCCGTCTTTTTTCAGTATAACAGGGTTATACATCACCATATATTCGCCGTCATTGTCAATGGCGATTATCCTTTTGGCCTGTCCTATCATATTGGCGGCCATGCCTACACAGCTGTCCCGGTGGGCTATCAGTGTTTCCAGCAGGTCACGGCCGGTTTCCACATCTTCTTTTGTGGCTGCTTCTGCCTTTATCGCCAGAAAAACAGGGTCGTGTATCAGTTCTTTTACCATAATATCACCTCGTTTTTTACAGAATATCATAATTTTGCCCTGAAAACAATTAAAATTAGTGTGTATTTTATCATTGGTTAATCAGTTTTTAATATTTTTGTGTTATACTGTTTAAAAATGGGGGTACGGATATGAAAAAACTGTTGGGAATAATTTTTATATTTTTTCTGGTTATGGCGTGGCCTGCCATAAAAACCGCATATCAGCTGGCAGATTTGTATAATCTATTGCCGCAGATTTCCTATTCAAACAAAGATTTTGATATAGAAACTGTTACATCTTCTGTGGACTATAACGAAAACGGCACAGACGATTACACAGATATTATGCTGGGTGCCCGTGCAGACCGGAAAAACAAACCTGATTATGACCCATCTTATGTGCTGGGTGGCTACCCCCCTGAAGACAAAGGTGTATGCACCGATGTAGTGTGGCGTGGTTTTAGAAATGCAGGCTACAGCCTGCGCTGGATGCTGGACAGAGATATCACCCTTTATCCCCGGGATTATCCAAACGCCAACCCAAAGGACGACAATATTGACTTCCGCAGGGTGAAAAACCTGCGAGTGTTTTTTGATAAATATGCAGTGGAACTGACAACGGATATAAACGATATTGAACAGTGGCAGGGTGGTGACATAGTTATTTTCAAGGACAATAAACATATAGGTATTGTCAGTGACAAACGCAATGCTGACGGGCAGTGCTATATTATACACAATGGCGGTCAGCCCAAAAGGGAAGAAGACTATTTCAAACGCGGTGAAGTGTTGCGCCATTACCGTTTTGATGCCAGCCTGGTGCCACAGGAAATTCTGGTGCGGTGGGAAGGAAACTGACAGGAAAATAAATTGAAAATACTGTCCAATGGCGTCGAAGGAAAACAGTTGCAGTTCCGACAGAATCATCTGCCGGTACAGTTTTTGTATATAGCACAGATATGTGCTTAAAATAAATCAATCAGTCAGATAAATTGGAATTTGAAAACCACAATTTTATAAGTGGTTATTAACCCTCACAGGGTTTTAATAAAATCCTCCAAAAGCCTTGAAAATAAAGGGTTTATCGCAAAATGCTCACCTTAATTTATTATACGATTTCACTTATGTTTATTCTTCCCTTGGAAGCTGATAAGGGCAAACACAAGGGCAAGAAAATCTGATAACAAGATATAACAGAATGTGGCGATCGGAGAACTGTGACGTATGTGCGAATATATTATACTGGAGGATTTATTATATGGACAAGTACATTTTTGATGAAAGCAATGGTTTGTGGTATGAATTGCAGGGAGATTATTATATCCCTTGTCTGATACTTTCCGAAGAAGAAACACAGCCTATCGGTTTATGGGGACGACGCCACAAAGAGTATCTAAAAGAGCATAAACACTACCTTTACACCACAATGCTGATAGAGGGTACGCTGAACTCTTACCTTGCCGATATTGATAGACAGGCGCAGGAGTGTTTACTCGTGCTGACGAGGCAGATTGCCGAGCAGGAAAATGTGATCGAACGACTGAAAGCCGATAATGCTATGTTGTGGGTGCAGAAAATGAATGAAATTCAGTCCAGAGTTAGGGAAATTATTTACAGCGAGATTATCTACGCATAGTAAGTAGGGATTGGGGGGCGGTAAGCCAGTATTAGGCTTATCGCCCTTGTCTGCTCGTAAGCAAAATGAAGAGATGCCGTCAATGGCAGTGCTTTGACTGTTCATCGTGACCATTGACGGTATCTCTTGTTTTGCTATTTAAAAATATTTTGAAATAGCTATTGACAAGCCAGCGCTAAATTGATATAATCTATTTAAAGATTATTTGAAATAGATTGGAGCGTGGTGGATTGGCTATAAATGAAGTGTTAGCTGCTTTAGCAGACGATACTCGTCGAAAAATTCTGCTAAAGTTACAGGAAGGAAAAATAAGCTCAGGCGATTTAGCTATTGCATTGGATATGACACCACAGGCATTGTCCTATCATTTATCAAAGCTAAAAAAGGCAGACTTGATTTACGAAACTCGATATAAAAATTTTATTTACTATGAATTAAATTTATCTATTCTTGATGAAACAATTATGTGGATAAGTAATTTGCGTGGAGGTCAACAATGAAAAAGAAAAAAGTCATTTTTTACAGTCTTATGTTTTTACCATTGGCAGTTGTTCTGATTGCCTTACAATTCTTGCCAGAGCAAATTCCAGCTCATTATGATATGAATAATCAAGTAACACGTTGGGGTAGCAAATACGAAACATTAATTTTCCCTGTTATTACAATTTTATTTGGCTATTTTATGCTTGGCATGGCTAAATTTTCTGCAAAACAAGAAGAAAATGGAAGCAATAACGAAAATGTATGTATTGTGGTAGGAATTGTATCTCTTGCACTTTTTAACGCTATGACAGGCTATTTTTTGTATGCTGATTTCAATTCGATTGAAAATCTGTCTTCAATTGCACTTGATATTTACCAACTTTTATTTGGACTGCTTGGAGTTGCAATGATTATATTAGGTAACATTATGCCAAAACTACGAATGAACTCAGTTGTAGGATTGAGAACAGTATGGAGTATGAAAAATGAAACAACGTGGAAAAAGAGTCAACGCTTTGGTGGTATTTCATTTATTGTAGGAGGTTTTATAATAATCATAGCGTGCTTTTTAACGAAAGGTTTTTCTTGCTTCTGGTGGACAATGGGTATCGTAACAATTCTTTTAATTGTTGACACCTACTATACCTACACATTATCAAAAAAGTACTAATATTGTAATGTGCTTATGGAAACCTTTTATATGTATATGAACACCCTGCAAGACGCAAAAATCTTGCAGGTTTTTTCTTATGCTCTGATATATATGTAAGACCGCAAGGCAGGTCGCCCTGCAGTGTTGATTTCCTATGTCGTGATTATCTGTCCCTGTCTTGGGATTTCTTTCTCTGCTTCGGCTGAGAGTTCTGTTTGCCCTCTGCCTGAAGCTGTCTGAGCCTGTTGCGCACACTTTGTCTTTCGGGCGGTCTGTGCTGTTTTTCAGCAGGTTTCTGTCCGTTCTTAACTGCCTGCTCCCATTCTGCAAGGTCTTGGTTATACTGTATCACAATAGCCTCTGCTTTGCGGTAAGTTTTCATAAATGCCTGTACATCAGGATAACCGTCATCTTTAAGAATATCGGGGATTTTATCCAGTTTTTCAGCAAGTTCGGTTTCGGTCTGCTGTATCTGTTTTTCCAGATCCTTACGCTCCTTGCCTTTGAAGATACCCGTTGTTTCTGCAAGCTGCTGTCGCAGATTCGGAAGTGTGACCTCCTGTATCTTCTTGATTGCTTTCGCCTGTTTCTGTACCTTTAACATAAGGTTCTGCATTGTGCGGAACTCGTCCATATCCACGTTGAGGACTGGTTTGGGCGGCATATCCTTTTCACGGATGATGGCTTGCAGAAATTCCTTTGCCTTGCCTACGATACCTCGGAACAGATTTGGAAGCCAACCATTTTCACGGATGGACTGACCGGCTTTATCGTGGATTTCGGTCTGCTTGATTTCCAGTATCTTTGCTTCTTCAATCCCAGATACAAGAGCCAAATCCGCTGTTCTGTTCCATTCCTGCCTTGCGGTGTTGTCCGCTTGGATTTCGGCAGCCTTGGGGTTGTTCTTGCCTATCTTTTTTGTTGGGAGATACACGCTGTTCTTATCAAACACTTTCAGTCGTTGCTCGGGATCTGAAATGTGGGAATTGATAAGTTCCGTGTAAACTTCCTTTGCTTCTGCTATGAACGCTTCACTTTTGAAACGCTCGTCTTTGGTTGTGAATAAATGGCTTTCGTAAACTTCCCCCTTTTTGATAACGGTACAGCCTTTTCGGATTTGACCGTTTTCGTCTGTGATTTCTTTCTTGGTTCGTACCCTTTTTCCTGTTTCGTCATAAAATACGCTTCTGGTGGCAATCTTGATGTCA
>SVJI01000119.1 GCA_015069065.1 Oscillospiraceae bacterium
TTTATCAGTATATCGGTTATAATAGGGATGATGCAGAATTTTTTCAATATCACGGACGTAGCACGGTCTGTGAATTTTTGCTTTGTCGCGCGTTTCGTCACGGCGGATGACCTTTTTTACACCCAGCCCCAGACGCTGTTCTATAGCCGCTGCCGTTTCCTCAGACAACTGCAAATAATCATTCCTCTTCAAACAGACCTCTCCCCCTTTTAATCAAAATCTGTGCCGCCACACCTGTCAGTACACCGCACAACGCACCTGACAGACACAGGACGGGTATATGAAACAACGCACCCTTTCCTATAAAGAAGTAGGCACATACAAGCTGAGCCAGATTATGGAATATTCCGCCAAGGCTGCTGACCCCTATAAGAGAAAAGAAGCCCGTCCTCTTTGCAAATATCATTACAATAAGGCTGATAACCGCACCGCATAAGCTGTATATAAATGACGTGACACTGCCGAAAAGAACGGTACATAAAAACACCTTAAGAAGTGCCACCAACCATGTCTGCCTGATTTGTGCTGTATATAATTCAATAATAATAATAGTATTTGCAAGTCCCAGCTTTATCCCTGCCACAGGAACGACAGGGGGAAATGTACTTTCCACATAACCCAGCAGCACTGCGACAGTTACCAGTAAGGATGTTCTGGTTATCTTTCTGGTATTTATCATAGTATAACATCCGTTTCATCATTTATTTTATCGTCTTCTATAATCACGCTTAATCTGTTTGGCAAGCATACAATACTGTGTGCAGTTTCTGAAATATGCTCCGACTCACACAATTTGTTTTCACAATCAGAATCGACTATGGTTACAACACTGTTTTTTATAACCACCGTATTTTTACCAAACTCACTTTCTACAACAATTTTCGCATTTTCAGACAACGGAACACTTTTATAAAGCTCCCCGTCTATATAGATTGAGGCAACGCCTCCTCTATGCGACATAAGTGCCCAGGAAAGCGTTAATAAGACCGCCAACACAACAACTAAAAAATCGCCTTTTTTCATGGTGCCTCCCTCCGATGCACATACTTAATCCATAATATATTATTGTATAGCTTTTTTGGATATTTGTAAAGTGTTTTAAGCGAAAAAATACGCTCTGTCATTCAAACAGAGCGTATTTCGCCAAACAAAATTCCATCTTTTCTCTCTACTATTTTCACTTTTCTGATTTTTCCTGTCAGTTCATCTCCGCCTTTTACATATATGCGCAGGTAGCTGCCTGAAAGCCCCTGTGCATAATCACCCTCTGTCTGCTCAAAAAGCACCTCTGTCTGCATACCTATAAAGCGGTTTTCTTCCTCCTCGGAAATTCTTTCCGTCAGCTCAATAAGCTTTGCAGCACGCTCCTCCCTGACGGAGTGCGGTACTTGAGGCATCTGGGCGGCAACTGTTCCGCTGCGCTCAGAATATGGGAATACATGCACCTTTAAAAAGCGTGCCTTTTTAACAAAATCCAATGTTTCTGAAAATTCCTCTTCCGTTTCCTCTGGAAAGCCGCAGATAATGTCGGTTGTAATACCGCTATCGGGCATTTTCTCCCTTATTCTTGAAAGAGTGTCAAGATACTCCTGTGCCGTATATTTTCTGTTCATGCGCTTAAGCACAGTTGAACTTCCGCTTTGCAGTGATATGTGAAAATGCCTGCACAATTTTTTCTCTCCCGCTGCAAATGAGATAAACTCATCGTCAAAAAGGGTGGGCGAAACACTGCTGAGACGCACTCTTTCGATTCCGTCTATCCTACAAACTTCCTCGATAACATTTTTAAGAGTGCTTCCATCTTTCAAATCTCTGCCGTATGAGGCAACGCTGATTCCTGTCAGCACCACCTCTCTGAATCCGAGGGAAGAAAGACGCTTTGCCTCATTAACCACATTTTCAATTTTCCTCGAGCGCACAGGACCTCTGGCATAGGGAATGATGCAGTAGGAACAGAAATTGTTACAACCGTCCTGAATTTTTATATAGGCACGCGTACGCTCCATCTTCCCCTCACACTCAAGCTCCTCATACATACGCTCTTTCATAATATCAGTTATCAGGTCGATATCCTCACCCTTTATTTTTGCCGTTACAATTTCTGCTATTCTGCTGCGGCTGCTTGTTCCCAGAACTACATCTGCCTCAGTCATATTACGGACTTCGTCAGCCTTCGTCTGTGCATAACAGCCTGTCACGGCTACGACAGCATCGGGATTTTTCTTCTTTGCACGGCGTATAATCTGTCTGCTCTTACGCTCCCCGATGTTTGTCACCGCACAGGTATTTATAACATAGGCGTCACACTTTTCGGAAAAGTCACCTATCTCCCAGCCGATTTCGCTGAATTTCTTTGCATAGCAATCTATTTCATATTGATTGACCTTACATCCAAGTGCATAAAATGCAACCCTCATTAAATCATTCCTCTGTTCTTCATTTCGTTAACCTTCATCAGAGCAATACACGTTTTTGCATCGACAATTTCGCCGCTTAAAACCTTGTCTACAAGCTCTTCAAGAGGTACTCTTTCAATCTCCATGAATTCATCCTCGTCACGGTTTACGCTGCCCTCGTACAAATCAAGAGCCAGATACATATGAACTATCTCCAAGCAAAAGCCGGGGGTAGGATACATTTTTCCCAAGTAAATATACCTGTGGGCACACATGCCTGTTTCTTCCTCAAGCTCGCGTTTACCGCACTCCAACGGGTCCTCTCCGTAGTGAAGCTTTCCCGCAGGGATTTCAAAAGTATTTGTATCAAAGGGACGGCGATACTGCCACTCCATAATTACTCTGCCGTCATTATCCAGCGGCACCACACACACTCCCCCCGGATGCTCCACAAGCTCGCGTGTAGCAGTATTTCCTGACGGTGTCGTTACGGTATCAACACGCAGATTTATTACCTCGCCTTTAAATATATATTCCTGTTTAACAGTCTTTTCTGAAAAATCCAAATCAGTTCTCCTCCAACTTTATGAGTGTTTCAAGCTTGGGATTTATTCCAAGCATTTCTTTCAGTTTATAGTATTCCTGTGTTGCCTTTTTCCTGTTCTTTCCGTCCTTAAATGCCTTTATCAATAAATTTTTCGGTGTTTCCACAGGCGAAATATATTCCTGCGCACTTACAGAATACCCCGATGCCTCAAGTAATAAGCAGCGCAGGGAATCGGTCAGCAAATCTGCCTGACGTGCCTTAAATATTCCATACTTGAGAAGCGGTGCAAAGGGTTCATATGAATACTGCCCCAAAAGCTCCTTATGGCAGCAGGGAACTGCAAAAATCGCCTTTGCTCCTGCATTTATCGCCGCACCTATTGCCATATCTGTTGCCGTATCACACGCGTGCAGGCTTATTACAACATCAGGTTTTCTTTCCGGCTTATATGTGGTTAAGTCAGCCTTGATAAAAGTCATATTTGAATATCCCAGATTTTCTGCACTGCGTCTGGACGCATCAATTACAATCTGCGAATAGTCAACACCTGTCACATGGCAATCCTTTTTAAGGACGTCACGCAAATAATAATTCAGCGCAAAGGACAGATAGCTTTTTCCGCAGGCACAATCAAGCACCTCTATTTTACCATCCAATTTTTTCAGGTAATCTGCAATCAGCTCCACAAAGTGGTCAATCTGATTATACTTACGCACCATGTCATTTTTTATTTTTCCGTTTTGCCCCATGATGCCGATTTCTTTCAGCAATGCATTAGCCTTTGGCGGAGCAATGAGATACTGCCTCTCCCCGACTGTAGCCGTGGTATTCTTTTCCACGGGTGCAATATCATCATAACGAAGTGTAACATTCCTGTCATCCGCCGTTATAATCGCATCCGTTCCCCTCTCGCGGTATATAAGCTGCATGGCGTCGTAATCACGGGCAATATCGCACAGCTTTTTCCATGTAAATGACTGTTTTGCACCGGAAAAGGTAAGTACCAATTCCTCCCCGACCTTCTTCACTGTGGCAGGGAATGATTTTGTTCCCGATTTAAAACTTATGTTCATTTCTATAAAATATTCACCGCTGCCATATCGCGCGGCAAGCATTTGGGTATAAAATTCAAGTTTATTTACAGAAGCAGATTTCATAGTTTACTCCTTTTATGTTATCATACATAATGTAGTCTACTACAAAGCGACGGATTTTTCAAATATTTTTTGTATATTTAACAAAAAAGAGTGGATTTTTTTGTTGTATTCTATTATAATGATAATAATATCGGCATTCCGATAAAGAAGAAGAAAAAAGAAAGGGTGAACAACTATGAAAAACAAAATCTTATCGTTACTTGAACAGGACAGCCGTCTGACACCATCAAAGATAGCGATTATGCTTGGCATCGAGGAGGGTGATGTCAGGGCCGCCATCAAGGAGCTGGAAGATGAGAGTATCATCCTTGGATATAAAACACTCATAAACTGGGAGCTTGCAGGCAGAGAAACTACAATTGCAAATATTGAGCTTAAG
>SVJI01000120.1 GCA_015069065.1 Oscillospiraceae bacterium
CTATCTCAGTCTGCTTGATTTCTCCACTCCGATGACAGAGCTTGAAAAAAATCCTCCTAAAGAGGAAGCTATAGAAGAGGAAGCCGCTCCCGAAAAGGTTTACGGCGAGCCTGACCCTGTACAGCCGATTAAGGAAGAAATAGATATCGATATGTTCTCCAAAATTGATTTGAGGGTATGTAAAATCGTAAAGGTTAATGACATCCGTAAATCAAACAATTGCCTGAAGCTTACACTGTTTGACGGACTGGAAGAAAGAGTTATCGTTTCCAGTATTAAGCACGACTATAAGGCAGAGGAGCTTGTAGGAAAGAAGATAATTGTTGTAGCAAATCTTAAGAGCGCACGTTTTTCAGGCGTTACAAGCAACGGAATGCTCCTCGCAGGAACAAACAATGCCTGCGGATGTAAGGTCATTTTCGTTGATGATGCTATACCTGAGGGAACTGCTATTTGTTAAATAATCGGCTGTGATAAAATGCTATTACATTTTATCGCAGCCTTTTTCCTATTCCCACTTATTAACACACAAGAAAAGCCACTCAATATGAGTGGCTTTTTGTTTGTTCTTTAATTATTCCTCTGTTGTTTCAGCAGTCTCTTCAGCGGGAGCTTCCTCAACAGGAGCTTCCTCTGCAGCTTCTGCAGGAGCAGCTTCTTCTACAGGAGCAATAAGAGCTCTGATTGAAAGGCCAATCTTCTTCTCTTCCCAATTTGTCTCAGTAATCTTAGCCTCTACAACCTCACCAACGGTAAGAACGTCCTCGGGCTTGCCGATTCTCTTATTAGCAATCTGAGAAATGTGGATAAGGCCGTCAATTCCGGGGATAAGCTCAACAAATGCACCAAAGGGTACAAGGCGTACAACCTTAACGCTTACAACGTCACCTTCGTTAAACTTGCTCTTTGCAATTTCCCAGGGATTATCTTCAAGCTTCTTGTAGCCAAGAGAAATCTTAACATTTTCTTTATCAACCTTAAGGATGGTAACCTCAACACTGTCACCTACATTAACAACCTCTGAGGGATGCTTAATTCTCTGCCAGCTGAGCTGAGAAATCGGGATAAGACCGTCAACACCGCCAAGGTCAACAAATGCACCGAAATCTGTAAGAGTTTTAACAGTACCTGTATAAGTCTTACCTTCCTCAACATCTGCCATGAATGCTGCAACCTTTTCTGCACGCTCAGCAGCTGCAACAACCTTGATTGAGCCGATTGCTTTCTTACCGCGCCTGTCGTCACGGATATTTACAATCTTAAATCTTGCCTCTGTACCAACGAGGGGTGAAAGATCCTTCATAAATCTCTCACTTGCCATTGAAGCAGGAATGAAAATTCTGCTGCCGTTAACAAGTGCAATTACACCGCGGTTAACATTCTCAACAATACGTCCTGTAAGAATCTCGCCTGATTCGTAAGCAGCCTCAATTGACTGCCAACCCTTGATTGCGTCAATCTTCTTCTTTGAAAGCTTTACATAGCCTTCGCCGTCATTTACTCTTACAACGAATACTTCTACTTCGTCGCCAACCTTAACAATCTCCTCGGGATTAGCAGACGGATCGTCTGTAAGCTCGTCCACGGGGATAATGCCGTCAGCCTTGTAGCCAAGGTCTACATATACTTCTGTGGGAGTAATGCTGATTACTGTGCCTGTTACAACCTGTCCTGTATTTAAAGTGACGAGGGATTGTTCAAATGCCTCGGCAAATGTAGGCTCTCCATTTCCTTGAATATTAGTGTTTTTTTCTTCTACCATGGTTTCTAAAACCTCCTTAATTATATGCTCCGGTGTTGAAGCACCGGCGGTTATACCGAACGAATCCCCAAGTTTCATAATATCGGGGGGCAGTTCACTTGCCTTTTCCACCAGAAAGGTGTGCCTGCAAAGAGGGGCGGCGATATCGTACAGCTTCTTTGTATTGGAGCTGTGCTTTCCACCCACAACCACAAAAACATCGCTTTCCTTTGCAAGCTCTGCAGCGTATTTTTGACGCTCATTCGTAGCACTACATATTGTATCAAAAACTATAGCACTTTGGCAAGTCTTTTTTATAATTTTCGTAATTTTTTTCCATAATTCTCTCTCAAATGTGGTTTGTGCTACCACACAGACCTTTTTTTCAGTGTCAAGCGACAAATTTTCCGCTTCTTTTTCTGTTTCAATGACCGTTGCACTGTCTTTACACCATCCGTTTATACCAATAACCTCCGGATGATTAACGTCACCGATAATTACAATCGTTTGATTTTCAGTGCAGGCATCACTTACGATGTTGTGAATTTTTTTAACAAACGGACATGTCGCATCGATATAATCATTGCCTTGACTTTCAAGGTGTTGCTGCTCGCACTGCTTAATGCCATGACTGCGTATTACGACAGTTTCTCCCTGCTTTGCCTCTGCAGGGGTCGCTATAATTCTGACGCCCTTTTTTGAAAATTCCTCCACAACTGCACTGTTATGAATAATCGGTCCCAAGGTCACGATTTTTTTGCCGTCCTCTATCCCCTGACGTGTAATTTCAACAGCCCTGCTGACACCGAAGCAAAACCCTGCTTTACGGGCAATTCTGACAGTTTTTTCAGCCAATCTTATTCACCGTCCCGAGGGAATATATGTTTTCCATAAGTTCATCGGCGAGCTTTTGCATTTCCTGCGTATTTTGAGCGTTTTCCATATGCTCACTATAGTATATGGGTTTTCCGTATGTAACAGCATTTCTGGACACATATGCCGGCAGAATCGGTACACCTGCCTGCATTGCCAGACGTACGATACCTGAGCTGACCTGCTTACGCTGTCCGTTTTTCATTCGTGTTCCCTCCGGGAAAATAAGGGTAGTACCGCCCTTTTTCATAATCTTAAGAGTTGCCATTACCGCCGCTGCATCCCCTCTGCCGCGCTTTATCGGAAAAGCGCCCAGTGACTTAATCAATCTGCCCAGAACAGGAACTGTAAAAAGCTCCTCCTTTGCCATAAAGGTCAGCGGTCTGTTGCAGCCTGCCGCAAGATAAATCGCGTCTACCCAGCTGCGGTGATTACTGCACAAAAGGAAGGCACCCTCATGCGGAATGTTTTCCTTTCCCTTTACTTTGTAAAAAGTTAAAATTTTCAATACTCCGCTTACAAGTCCGATTGCAAAATTATAAAAGCTCATCAGATATTACTCCTTACATATTCTACAACTTTTTCTATGGATTCTTCGAGATTCAATTCCGAGGTATCAATAACCTGCGCTCCGTCTGCCACTACAAGGGGCGAGGCTGCGCGGGTGGAATCATTAGTGTCACGCTGAATCATGTCTTTCTTAACCTCGTCAAAGGACACCACTTCACCTTTCCCCATAAGCTCCTGATATCTGCGCTGCGCACGCGCGTCAACCGATGCCGTAAGGAAGATTTTAACCTCTGCATCAGGGAGAACGAAGCTGCCTATATCTCTACCGTCCATAACGACATCGTGATTTTCTGCAAGCTTACGCTGCATATCCACCATAGCCACTCTTACTGCAGGGATTGCGGAAACATTGCTTGCCGCCATGGAAATTTCAGGCGTGCGGATTTTATCAGAAACATTTTCTCCGTCAAGATATATATACTGCTCTACCCCCTCATGCCTGATATCTATATCAAGCTTTGGAAGTATTGATGTAACGCCCTCTGCATCCGTAGTATCAATGCCGCAGCGCACCGCTTTGAGTCCCACAGTGCGATACATTGCCCCTGTGTCTATATACACAAAGCCTAAACGTGATGCCACCTTTTTTGAAATGGTACTCTTTCCTGCGCCTGCAGGTCCGTCTATTGCAACCTTAGTCATTTTTTGACAACTCCTTCTCCGCAGCCTTTTCCCCTGCCAGATAACCTGTTGAAAAGGCTATCTGCAAATTAAAGCCGCCTGTATATGCATCAACATCTATAACCTCCCCTGCAAAGTAGAGTCCGCTGACTATCTTACTTTCCATGGTAGAGGAATTTATCTCTTTCACATTTATGCCGCCGCTTGTGACGATGGCTTCCGACACAGGGCGGTACGATTTAACAGTAAAGGAAAGGTGCTTAAGACATTCGAGCAATCTTCTGCGTTCCTCTTTTGTTATACTGTTAACTTTCTTATACTTATCTATTCCCGAGCGCTCCACCACATAACCAATCATCTTAGTGGGCAGCAGGTCAGAAAGCGCATTTTCAAAGTTTCTGTTCTGATATTTTTCAAAGTCCCTCAGAATTCTTTTATCAAGAGTCTGTTCGTCAAGTGCCGGCTTAAGGTCAATTTCCACCCTCATACCTGCAGGGTTTTCCCCCATGTGGCTGCTTGACGAAAGTATAACGGGGCCTGTCATCCCGAAATGTGTAAAAAGCATCTCCCCGAAATCGGTAAACTTTTTCTTTCCGTTTTTATCGACAACTGTAATTCCAATATTTTTAAGGGAAAGCCCCATAAGCGACTGTGTACTTTCT
>SVJI01000121.1 GCA_015069065.1 Oscillospiraceae bacterium
GGCGTTTGATGACTGTATAGGCTGCTATCATCAGTTTGGTAAACATGCGCAGTTTAAAAATAATCCTGCTGAAACAGGGCTTATTTGTGAAAATTGTAAAAGTGAGGTTTCTTATGATGAGATGGGCTATCTTACTGAGGAAAGTATGCCGTATCCCATTGCTGAGATAGAGATTACCTCCCTTGATGACCGATTTGTTATTTCTGCAGACTACCTTGCAGGTAAAAAGCAGGTTCTTCAGGATATGCGAAAAGGAAAAATAACAAACGGTTATAGCGAAAATCCTAATAATTAAACAAAATTTCACAGGCATTTAACCTCTTTTTCTGCTTAAAATAAGTAGGAAAAGAGGTTTTGTTTTATGAAAATTATTTTGATAGCAGTTTTAGTATTTTTTTCAGCTTGTTCCCAAAATAACAAAATATCAAAAAAAGAGGAATCCTTTGAAATTATGAATCAGCGTATTTCTCATATTCCGTCAGTAGTGGAGAGGGAGGTAACCTTGGGAGAGGCAATCACTGTCATTATAGACAGAGGTAAAAATCGAGTGAATAATATAGAGCTTGCCTGCAGTGCTGTAAGCGGCATATCACTCAACCCCAAAGAAGAATTCAGCTTTAATCAGATTACGGGGGAGAAAACGCGAGAGCGCGGATATAAGTATGCCCCCATAATTTTTAAAGGAGAAAAAAGCTACGGCATAGGCGGCGGTGTGTGTCAGGTAAGCAGCACTATTTATATGGCGACGGTCAATGCAGGGCTTGAAATAACGGAAAAGCACGCTCATAGCGAAAGCGTGGCATATGCGCCAAATCATACTGATGCTACTGTAGTTTATGGAGAAAAGGATTTTAAATTCGTGAATAACACAGAGGATGTCATATATATATATTCGTGGATAAGTGATAACAAAGTTTTTTCAAAAATAATTAAAAAAACTATTGACATAGAATAAAAATCATGCTATTCTTAAGATAAAGATAACAGTAATTATTACTGTTATTAAAAGGGAGGGATGTAATTGAGGTACAGCAGACAAAGGGAAGCACTTCTGGAGCTTCTCAGATCTACAAAATCTCATCCCGATGCAGAGTGGCTTTATATAAATCTCAGGAAGGATTACCCTAATATTTCTCTTGGAACAGTATATAGAAATCTGCGCCAGCTTACTGAAACAGGAGAAATTCTGGAATTACCATATGGCAGTGTATCACACTTTGACGGGGATATTTCACCCCACTATCATATGCGGTGTGATTCCTGCAGAGGAATTTTCGACATTGGTAAGGAAAATGTAAGCATTTCGGTTAAAACTGACAATGGGTTTGAGATAGGCGGATTCAGCCTCTTGTTAAACGGCATATGCCGGACTTGTAGAGATAGTAATTAAAAAAATATATTTTAAACGAGAGAGGAAAGTTGTTATGAAAAAATTTGTATGTTCAGTATGCGGTTATGTTCACGAGGGAGACAGTGCTCCTGAAAAATGCCCCCAGTGCGGAGTACCTGCTTCTAAGTTTAATGAGCAGTCAGGTGAAAAGACATGGGCAGCAGAGCACGTTGTAGGTGTTGCAAAGGGTGTCAGCGAAGACATCATTATGGACCTGAGAGCTAATTTTGAGGGAGAGTGCTGTGAGGTTGGTATGTACCTCGCTATGGCAAGAGTGGCACACCGTGAGGGATATCCTGAAATCGGTCTTTACTGGGAAAAGGCAGCCTATGAGGAAGCAGAACATGCTGCAAAGTTTGCAGAGCTTCTCGGTGAGGTTGTAACTGACTCTACGAAGAAAAATCTCGAAATGAGAGTAGATGCTGAAAACGGCGCAACAGCAGGTAAGTTTGACCTTGCAAAACGCGCAAAGGAAGCAAACCTTGATGCAATCCATGACACTGTTCACGAAATGGCTCGTGACGAAGCTCGTCACGGAAAGGCGTTTGAGGGCTTACTTAAGAGATATTTTGGTTAAAATAATATAACAAAAAGCAAGTAAGATTTAATCTTACTTGCTTTTTGTGTTGTTGGTTTTCTTACTGATGAACCATCGGAGAAACGGTTGCTTCGCACCCTACCTGCTTGACGACCGCACGCGGGCGTGCAGTACCCGTCTGCGCACCAACTTCGCTAAAAACGATTATCAATCGTTTTCTTAACGCTCGTTGCCCTCTCAGGGTTCGAATCTCCTCTGTATTGTATGCAAAACAAAAAGAGACATCCTTGCGGATATCTCTTTTTGTTTTTGGTGAGCCATCGGAGATTCGAACCCCGGACAACTTGATTAAAAGTCAAGTGCTCTGCCGACTGAGCTAATGGCCCGTATTTGGCTGGGCTGGCAGGACTTGAACCTGCGGGTGCCAGAGTCAAAGTCTGGTGCCTTAACCGACTTGGCTACAGCCCAACATTAAATTATGCTGAGTGCAACTCAGGTGGAAAAGTGGGGTGGATAGAGGGACTCGAACCCTCGGCCTCTAGAGCCACAATCTAGCGCTCTAACCAACTGAGCTATACCCACCATAATGTGGCGTGCCTGCGGGGATTCGAACCCAGGACCTACTGCTTAGAAGGCAGTTGCTCTATCCAACTGAGCTACAGGCACATTTATTTTGTGGCAAAAAAGTGGAGCGGGTGATGGGAATCGAACCCACCTATCCAGCTTGGAAGGCTGGTGTTCTACCAATGAACTACACCCGCACTTGCGACTCTAAAAGTATAGCAAAAATATTACTATTTGTCAATATGTTTTTGCGGAAATTTTACTTTTTTTTCAAAAAGTAGGTAAAGTTACTTTTAGGGCCATAAAAGTTGTCATATTATATATTTTTCGATGGGATTTTCCATAACCTTTGCAAGTAATTTGGCAGTATTTTCAAGGTCAGATTTATCAATTATTTCACTGGCAGAGTGGATATAGCGTGTAGGAATAGAAATTGTTCCAGAAGCGATACCACCGCCGGTAAGGTGAATCGCACCCGCATCTGTGCCGCCGTAGCTGGCAGCTTCCAGCTGATAGGGAATTTCGCTTTCTCTGGCACTGTCAAGCAGGAGGTTTTTTACTGATTCATGTATGATAAAGGATGCATCTTTCATTTTGACTGCAGGACCTTTGCCAAGACGGAGATTAAGCTCGGTGGAAAGGGGAGTATCGCCTACGTTGGATACATCCACAGAAACCGCCATATCAGGGCTTATGAGCGCAGCGGCAGTCTTTGCCCCGCGTAAACCAACTTCTTCCTGTACGGTAAATACTGCATATATATCATTGTCTGTATTTTTTACGATTTGCATAGCGCGGATGAGAGCATGGCAGCCTGCGCGGTCGTCAAGAGCCTTTGCCATAATGCGGTTTCCAACGAGTGCAAATTCACCGTAGTATGATGCCATGTCACCGATTTGCACAAGCTTTTCTGCCTCGTCTTTTGACTGCGCTCCGATATCGATATACATTTTCTCAAACCCTACTGAGGACGGGTTCTCTTTGTTTTCGTAAGAAATTTTTCCCTTCGTGCCGTTTATAAACTCAACAGTTGAATTTATGGAATTATACTTTGTAACTCCACCTATTGGTGAAAAACGGATGAAACCGTCATCGTCTATGAAGTTTACCATAAAACCTATTTCGTCCATATGGGCAGCCAGCATGAGCTTTTTACCATTACCCTTTTTATGGCATATAAGATTTCCCAGTGTGTCTGTGAAAATTTCATCACAGATGCCTGTAAGCTCATTTTTTATAATATTTGAAATACCGCTTTCCCTGCCCGAGGGGGACACACAGGTTGTAAGATTCTTTAAAAGCTGCATCAGAGAGAACTCCTTTCAATTGATTTCAGAACGCACTTTGACAGCTGATATACACTTTCCAAATCAGACTGATTCATGACACAGACAGGGGAGTGTATATATCTGCACGGAACAGCAAGAACGGCTGTTTTAACCCCTGTTGTACTGCGTTGGATTGAGCCTGCATCAGTTCCGCCCATGGTTGTCCGTTTTATTTGTAATTTGATATTGTTTTTTTGTGCTGTTTCCATGATAAAGTCGAAGTACCGCTTGTCAGAAATTGCTGAATTGTCCACTGCGGTCATAACAGCACCACCGCCAAGATTTGTTACTTGATTGTGTTTCTTGCTGCCATACACGTCTGAACAGGTAGTCCCCTCAATTACAAGCGCAATGTCAGGCTTGATGGCATAGGCAGCGACCTTTGCACCGCGTGTTCCAATCTCCTCCTGAACTGTAAAAACAAAATACATATCACTGTCATAGCTTTCTTTCATCAGCTCAATTAGAATAGCACAGCCTACTCTGTCATCAAGTGCCTTACTTTTTACAAGATTATCTCCAAACGGAGTATAATGTCCGTCAAATACTGCATATTCTCCCAATGAAACAAGCTTTTCAGCCGCTTCTTTGTTTTTAGCGCCAATATCTATTGTAAGCTCCTTTAACTTAAAGGGGGTATAAAC
>SVJI01000122.1 GCA_015069065.1 Oscillospiraceae bacterium
TAAAAACAACGATATTAAATTTTCAGAAAAGTCCCGTAAAATCAGGGTTTGTAGCGGTTGGGACTTCCTCTAACTTCACTACATTTCGAGTGCGCCACGTTATGACCATTTCGATACCTGTCTGTATTGATTTAGTTCTTCTTCCCTGCTCTAAGTGATGCAAAGAAATCTTTCAGCATGGCGGTACATTCCTCTTCCATAATACCGCCGTACACTCCGGTATTGCTGCCGAAATAGGATTTGGAAAACAAATCTATCCTTCCCCCTGCTGCGCCGTATTCAGCATCATACGCACCGAAATACACACTTTTCATACGCGAATTTATTATCGCACCGCTGCACATCACACACGGCTCCAAGGTTACGTACAAATCACAATCAGACAATCGCCAATCGGAAAGAATATCACAAGCTTTACGAATTGCAACTATTTCCGCGTGAAGTGTAGGGTCGTGCTTCATATTCCGTATGTTATGCCCTTTAGCGATAACTTCGCTATCCTTAACAACGACTGCGCCTACAGGCATTTCCCCCTCCGATATTGCAAGCCTTGCTTCTTCCAAGGCAATTCGCATGAACTTGTTTTCCACAACTACCACCTCGTATATCATAGCACAAAAGGCACAACCAGTCAAGAAAAAACTGGCTGTAAAAAATATTTATCAGCCGATGCAATAACGCATCGGCTGATGATTTTAATTTAAGCTGTCAAGCTCCTGTTGTATCATTTCACGAGTAACTGTCAAAACAGTGGTGAAGCGGCACGTGAGTGCCTTTTCAAAGTTCTTCGCCGCGCCCTCTTTGTCACCAAGTTTTTTCAGCACAATACCGTAATTATAGTACGGCATCGGGGTTATCAACTCTTTTTCAAGAAGTTTTTCATAAACCTCTTTGGATTTCTCGTATTCACCCATGATAAGGTAAAGTTCACCCAGATTGTCCGCTATTGTTTTATCTGCGTCATTATACTCATACGCTTCTAGCATAAACGGAAGTACATCATCGTAGTTTTTATCCTGCTTCACCTTTTCAAGGTAAAGTACACCCAGTGAACCATATGTGTTTGTAGCAGGAAGCTCCTTGTGTACAATTTCCATGATTCTGAGCGCTTCCTCAAGGTCGCCCTCTTTCCAAACGAGAATTGCCAGATTATGCTTTGCACTGATTTTCTCATTGGTGCTGGAGCGTTTGGAATTTATAACCTCGTTAAGAAGCCTCTTACCCTTGTCAAAGCGATTTTCACGCAGACAGAATGATGAATATGCTATTTTACATTCGGGCGTCATAAGACCTGTCTTATAGGCTTTCTGGAAAAGCTTCTCCCCCTTTTCAACATTCCCTTTTACATAATACACCTGCGATGCAAGATTGGTAAGAATACCCGCACGTCTGTTCCATGCCAGAACCGCCAATACCACAAGGAATAAACCTGTCGCTGTAAGTATTCCATAAGCACTGCCGATATACCACAAAACTGCAAACGCAGCTACAATATACAAAATTTTCTTCATAACACGAATCCTCTTTTAATTAGAATTCTGCACTGCCGGTTGTTCTGGGGAAGCTCATTGCATCACGGATATTGGAAATACCTGTAATGTACATAAGTGCTCTTTCAAAGCCAAGTCCGAATCCCGCGTGCTTTGCACTGCCGTAACGGCGCAAATCAAGATACCACCAATAATCTTTGGGGTCAAGTCCAAGTTCTTCCATACGCTTTTCGAGCAGGTCAAGACGTTCCTCACGCTGACTTCCGCCGATAATTTCACCAACTCCTGGAACCAGACAGTCCATCGCAGCAACAGTTTTACCGTCGTCATTCATGCGCATATAGAAAGCCTTAATATCCTTGGGATAATCCATAACAAACACAGGGCGCTTAAATATTTTCTCTGTCAGGTAACGCTCATGCTCTGTCTGCAGGTCAATACCCCATTCAACCGGATATTCAAACTTCTCACCGCTTTCCTGAAGAAGCTTAATTGCCTCTGTATATGTCACTCTGCCAAAGTCAGAGTTGAGAACCGTGTTAAGCCTCTCAAGGAGAGTGTTGTCAATAAACTTGTTGAAAAACTGCATTTCCTCAGGTGCATTGTCAAGAACATATTTTATTATGTACTTGAGCATATCTTCTGCCAGCTGTGCATCATCTTCAAGGTCTGCAAATGCGATTTCAGGCTCTACCATCCAGAATTCTGCGCCGTGACGTGGAGTATTGCTCTTTTCCGCACGGAAAGTGGGGCCAAACGTATAAACGCTGCCGAGAGCCATTGCGTGAGTTTCTACGTTCAGCTGACCACTTACAGTCAGACTTGTAGGCTTACCAAAGAAATCCTGTGAGAAATCTACACTGCCATCCTCATTTCTGGGAGGATTTTCTATATCGAGGGATGTTACACGGAACATCTCCCCTGCGCCCTCACAGTCACTTGTTGTAATAATGGGTGTATGAACATACACAAAGCCTCTTTCATTAAAGAAAGAATGAATTGCATATGCAAGAATGCTCCTTACACGGAAAACTGCGGAAAAGGTATTCGTTCTGGGACGAAGATGTGCTATTGTCCGCAGATATTCGTTGGAATGGCGCTTTTTCTGCAGAGGATAATCGGGAGTAGACTCACCCTCAATCTCTGCTGTATCCGCATTAAGTTCAAAAGGCTGCTTTGCATCAGGTGTTAAAACAATGTTTCCCTCAAAATAAACTGCACTGCCTACATTAAGGGATGCAATTTTGTCATAACAGTCAAGCTTATCCTTTTCAATTACGACCTGCAGGCAATCAAAAAAGCTGCCGTCGTTAATTGAAACGAAGCCGACATTATTATTTGCGCGGATTGAGCGAATCCATCCTGCAACACGCACCTTTTCTCCGTTAGTAAGAGACGGGTTTCTGTAAAGCTGTTTTATTGTAGTACGTTTCATAGAAAATTACCCCTTCCGGATATTTTAAAAAAAGTGTCACGCCCCCGGAAAACCGAGGGTGTGACAATCTCTGCAAAGTCTTAATTAGTCCTCGCAACATTCGCTGCAATTTTCACAATCGCAGTCGAACTCAATTTCAATTTCTTCGTTGCATCCGGGACAAACAATCTTGTCTCCGCATTCTTCAAGAGTTTCTGCATCAAGGTAAATCATATCTCCGCAAGAAGGACATTCAACGCCGAATTCATCATCATCGTCAAAATCGTCCTCATCGTCATATACGAATCCCTCAAGTGCATCGAGGTCCTCATCAACCTCGTCAAGCTGTGCCTGAATATCATCCTGCATTTCTTCAATTTCATCAATTTCGTCAGCAATATCGGCAATAGCTTCTACAATAGCCATGAGAAGCTTACCCTCTTTAGTGGTTTCGTCTATATCGAGACCTTCTGCAAGACCGCCGATATATGCCATTTTTTCTGTTAAATAGCTCATATTACCCTCCAAAATTTTTTAATTATGCACGACCAAGGTATTCACCTGTACGAGTGTCAACCTTGATTGTTTCGCCATTGTCAATGAAAAGGGGAACCTGTACAACTGCACCTGTTTCAAGTGTAGCGGGCTTTGTAGCACCTGTTGCAGTGTTACCTGCAAAGCCGGGTTCTGTTTCTGTGATTGCAAGCTCTACGATGTTCGGAGGCTCGATAGCGAAGATATTTCCCTTGTAGGAAAGAATCTTAACCTGCATATTCTCCTTAACAAACTTAAGCGCGTCACCAAGCTGGTCTGCACTTACGGGAATCTGCTCGTAGCTTTCGGGGTCCATGAAGTAGAACAAATCACCATCGTTGTAAAGATACTCCATATCTCTACGGTCAATGTGTGCCTTAGGCATCTTATCTGTGGGGTTGAAGGTTTTTTCAACAACACCGCCTGAAATAACGTTCTTAATCTTGGTTCTTACGAATGCGGCGCCCTTACCGGGTTTAACGTGCTGGAACTCAATTATCTGATAAACACTACCGTCATATTCAAAAGTTACGCCGTTTCTAAAATCTCCTGCTGAAATCATTTTTATACTATCCTTTCGTAAATATATTTTCAAAGCTAAGTTTTAAACTTACTTATAATGTATTTTACAACATTTCCCTGTAAATATCAAGTGTTTTTTTGATTTATTCAATCTTTCTTCATAAAATATCCGCGAGTGTATGCACAGGGCTTCACTACGGGGGTTTTACCCAGATACATGTTAATGGTATTTTTCACTTCTCCTCCGCTCTCCCGCGTGAAAACAAGTCTGATTCCGCATACCCCTGCTTTGTAAATATCCTGAGCTTTATCTGCCATAAATGTCAGACGCGAATTAAGCACTGTATTCATATGTGTCTCTTCATCTCCCAGAATTGTAAACTGCGCCCCTGTTTTATCCTTAATACTGATTGGTGTGCTGCAGTCACATTTACCTGTTATACCGCGGATAAGGCACGCACGGCTTGTCATGACAGTCTGATAGCCATGGCAC
>SVJI01000123.1 GCA_015069065.1 Oscillospiraceae bacterium
TGCTCAGCCGTTTTACCGGAGGGAATTGCAATTATAATTTCCTGTACCTTATAATCACGCGCAGCTGAAATAATGCTTTCTCTGCCGCCTACAATCGGAACCTCTGAAATAATCATACCGCGCTTGTTTTCATCATCATCTATCGCAACTACAGGATACATGGCTGTATCCTTACGCATACTCTTTATAAGTGCAGAGCCTGTATCCCCTGCGCCGATTATCATTACACGAGTCTTTTTTGCGTTTTCAAGCAGATTTCTTCTGCGTGCGGCACGAATACGCACTATTCTGCCGAAGAATCTTTCCAAAGTAAAGCCGCACACGGATATTATGCCAATCAATATGTAGTCTGAAAAATCAAAAAGGCTCTCATTTAACACTAATATTCTGGAAAGCGCATATGTAAGCAATGTTGCAGAGCCTATTGCCACATACATGACAATATACTCCTTAAAATCGGCGTATCTCCAGGATGTCACATAGCACCCAGAAAGCCCCATGACAGAACAAATCGCCAGGCAAAGGAGAATCAGCTCCTTATACTTTCCAACATACAGTGCTGCAGGATTTATCTGCAGAGAATTCGTCCTCAGCATATGTGATGCCCACGCAGCCAGTATAATTATAGCCACGTCACATACAAGCATCATAAAGACTCTCTTGAAATTATTCATCTGCAAAGTTGTAGAATATTTTTTTGAAAACATGTCCGTCTTCTCCCAACAATATCATAAAATATCTATTATATTATACCTCAACAAAGCTTTGATGTCAATAGAAACAGGGTGCTTAAAAAGCTTCGACTTTTTAAGCACCCTGTTTGTTAATTAAACTCTGGGGGTTACTCCAATACCCGTAAGGTTTGAAATAATCTTATCTATATGCTGCTGAATTTCGTCCATGGAGAGTGTTCTCTCATCTGAAGAAAAGCTGAATCTGAGAGTTATTGAAAGCTCTCCGTCAAGCTCGTAAGTGTCCACAAGCTTTACTGCATCAAGCTCGGAAATTTTCTCCTTTTCCCATGCAGCAGAGATTTCCTCATACTTCTTTCCGTTTGTAACCAAGGATAAATCATAATCAACGCCGGGGAATTTGGACGGTTCATTAAATCCGAGGGGATTTATTTTTGCAGTTTCAAAATCGTCCATATCAATTTCAATGCACACAACAGATGCGTTCTTGTCAATTTTCTTAAGAGTGGACGGATGAAGAGTACATAATGTACCTACATTTACCCCACCAAGGGAAATTTCAGACGTATTCTTCGGATGCTGCCAGTTATGCACAGGTGAAATTCTTGTAAACGAAGGCTCGCTGTGACGAAGCTGCCCACAAATATATCTGATGATTTCCACTGCCTTGAAATAGAGGGCTTTCTCACCGCAGTTCTTATCATAAAGGACAACTCCCAGTCTGCGTCTTTCATTACATGTGTTTTCTGCAGTTACACCATCTACCACTCTGCCGATTTCAAACAATCCGTAGGAGGGTGCATACTGTTTATTCTCATATGCAAAGGTCAGCAGTGTGGGAATCATGGAGTTACGGATAGTTCCGTTTTCAGGAGTAGCAATGTTGAGAATAGTAACATTTTCCTCCACATCAATTCCCAGTTTCTTATACTTGGCACCGTCGCACCAGATATAGGAATGAACCTCGTTCATCATGTAGCGCTGAACAAGGATGTCCTTAACCCAATCACTGTCACGGTGAAGAGTTGTAGCGCGTACGGGAGTAAGCGCACTCTTGGTTGTAGTTATCTCAAAATTGTCGTAGCCGTATATACGGGTAATTTCTTCTATAACGTCAGCCTTGATGGTAACATCCTTGGTAGATCTCCATGAGGGGACTGTAACACTGAATTCCTGACCGTTAAGGCTTGCATTAAAGCCTAAGAGGTTAAGAGTGCTGAGAATCTGTTCATCAGGAATATCAATACCTGTATATCTGTCAACATATGCCTTATCAAAGGAAAGTTGTATTTCAGGATATTTCTGAACATATTCATCCGTAATCTGTGAAGATACCTTTGCCTGTGGATCAATAGCAAAAAGAAGATTTACAAATCTCTTAATAGCTGTGATTGTAATACAGGGATCAAGGATTTTTTCATAGCGCATACTTGCATCTGTACGCAGTCCCAATCTCGAGGATGACTTTCTTACCGATACGCCGTCAAAGTTTGCAGATTCGAGTACAACTGATGTTGTTCCGTCAATGATTTCGGAATCAAGACCACCCATAATACCTGCAATGGCAACAGGAGTATCATTGTTATATATAAGAAGTGTGTCTGTATCTACGTCACGCTCTGTATTGTCAAGAGTTGTAAATTTCATCGCACTATCGGGAGTTCCTACCTTGATTTTATCAATCTTCCTCGCATCGAATGCGTGTGTCGGCTGACCAAGCTCCAGCATGATATAGTTTGTAAGGTCAGCGAGAAGATTTATGCCACGCATACCGCAGTAGTAAAGGCGGATACGCATATTAACAGGGCTGACACTCTCTTTTATATCTGAAATCTGCACACATGAATATCTGTAAACAAGGTCCTTTCTGGCAACCTCAACGGGGATTTTATTATCACCGTCATAAACAGGCTCTGTAAGTGCAAGAGGCTTAAGCGGCTTTTTTGTGAGTGCCGCAAATTCACGGGCAATACCGTAGTGTCCCCACAGGTCAGGGCGGTTAGTCAGCGACTTATTATCCACTTCAAATACAACGTCATCTATATCAAAAATTTCCTTTATATCTGTGCCGTTTTTAAAAGATGGATCAAGTTCCATGATTCCACTGTTTTCGTCACTGATACCAAGCTCCGCTTCACTGCAGCACATACCCTCGGACACATAGCCTGCAACCTCACGCTTTGCAATTTCAAGGCCGGGCACGCTGCCGCCAACCTTTGCAAAAGCGACCTTAAGTCCCAGCGCGGCATTCGGTGCGCCGCATACACAATCATAAATTCTGTCGCCGCCGTCAACTTTCAGGATATGAAGCTTTTTGGAATTGGGATGCGCTTCAAAGGAAACGATTTCACCAACTACAACGTTATTAACTTCCTTACCCTTAAAATAAATATCCTCAACCTCTGCAGTTGAAAGAGTAAACTTCATAATGAGTTTTTCAAGGTCCTCTCCTGCAAGGTCAACATATTCCTTTATCCAATTCATCGAAACAAGCATTGTAAAACCTCCTATCCATTACTCATTTTTAAACTGCGAAAGAGATTTAAGGCTTCCGCTGTTAAAGGTTCTGATATCCTTGATACCGTACTTCATCATGGCAAGTCGTGTAAGTCCCAGACCGAAAGCAAAGCCTGTATATTCCTCCGGGTCAATTCCGCCGTGAGTGATAACATTGGGATGAATCATACCGCAGGGGCACAGCTCCAGCCAACCTGAGTTTTTACAGGAGGGACATCCGTCACCGCCGCAGATAAGGCACTGTATATCAAGTTCAAATCCCGGCTCCACAAAGGGGAAGAATCCCGGACGCAGACGAACAGTAACGTCCTTCTGGAAAACCTCAGAAAGCATGGTTTTCATGAAGTAAATAAGGTTTGAAATAGAAATATCCTTATCAATCATGATACCCTCCATCTGGAAGAAGGTGTTTTCGTGACTGGCGTCGGTTGACTCATTACGGAAGCATCTTCCGGGGAAAATTGCACGCAGCGGTGCGCCATATTTCTTCATGATGGCATTCTGTGCTGCTGATGTATGAGTTTTCAAAAGCTGATTTTCAGTGCTTAAGTAGTAGGTATCCTGCATATCACGCGCGGGGTGATGCTTGGGAATGTTAAGTGCTTCAAAGCAATGATAGTCATCAACAATTTCCGAATAATCCTCTATAGAAAAGCCCATACTTGCAAAAATTCTCTCCAAATCGCGCTGAACCAACGTAATAGGATGATATGAGCCTGACTTAATCTCGTAGGGTAAGGATTCATCATACTGCTCTGCACTGTCGATGATTCTCTGCTGTTCTGCCTCAACAATAGCAGTCTTTTTCTCCGCCATTGTCTGCTCAATTTCCTGTTTGAGAACATTTACAATGCGGCCAAACTCCTTCTTTTCTTCATTGGGCACATTCTTAAGCTCACTCATAAGTGCCGCTACAAGGCCCTTTTTACCTAAGAATTCAACTCTCAATTCCTCCACCTGTTCAGATGAAGAAACAGCGCTGATTTTTTCGTTAAACAGTGATTCAATCTCTGTCACTTTACTGTTCATACGAATAAACCTCCTTGTTTTTTTATATGTAAAAATGTTTTTTAAATGAAAAAAGCTCCCATCCACAAAGGGACGAGAATTCTCGCGGTACCACCCTTATTCAAAGCAACATATGCTTTGCACTCAAAAGCTTTAACGCAGCCATACGTTCTGCTTAACGCACGAAGTGCTTTTCGCAGAAGGCTCCTGCGCTGAAATTCAGCCA
>SVJI01000124.1 GCA_015069065.1 Oscillospiraceae bacterium
GGCAGAAAGTCTGATAGTACACAAAAACATAGCGGAAAGCTTTCTCCCCCTCGTAAAGGAAAGGCTTATAAATCACCGCACAACAAACGGACTTACACCAGTCGAGCTTCGCTGCGATGAACGTGCATACGAAATTCTGGGGACAAGGAAGGCTGCGGCAGAGGATTTTGACACAGAATTTCTTGACTATATTCTCGCCGTAAGTGTGGCTGACAATGTGAATGCAGCTATTAAACACATATCGGCACACTCCACAGGCCACAGTGAAAGCATTATTACACAAAACAGTGATAATGCACAGCTTTTTGTGACGGCTGTAGACAGTTCCTCTGTGTATGTAAACGCCTCCACACGCTTTACAGACGGCGGAGAATTCGGTCTTGGATGTGAGATGGGAATTTCCACACAAAAGCTCCATGCCAGAGGACCGATGGGACTTTGCGAGCTTACGGCATATAAATATATAATAAATGGAAATGGACAAACGAGATAGGAGTTGATAATATGATAACTGCAGGATTTATAGGATGCGGAAACATGGGCGGCGCTCTTGCTGCCGCTGCGGCAAAATCTATTGGCGGAAAGCAGATTTTCCTTTCGGATTTTATCGAAGAAAAAGCAGAAGAACTTTCCGAAAAGCTTTTTGCAAATAATTCTGACAACACAACCATTGCTGAAAATTGCAAATATATATTCTTGGGGGTTAAACCTCAGGTAATCTTTGACACAATCAAAAATATTTCCCCTGTTTTAAAAAAGAGAAAAGACCGCTTTGTAGTGGTTTCAATGGCTGCAGGCATCAGCATCCAATCAATTGAAAAAGCGTTTGGCTTCAACGTCCCTGTTATACGAATTATGCCCAATACCCCTGTAGCGGTGGGGAAAGGTGTAGTTTTATACTCCTGCGACGATGAAATCACCGTTAAAGAGAGAGAGGAATTTGAAGAGCTTTTTAAATGTGCAGGTGTGACAGACCGCATAACAGAAAATCTTATTGATGCGGCAAGTGCCGTTTCCGGCTGCGGACCTGCATTTGCATACTTATTCATAGAAGCACTTGCAGACGGAGCCGTGGCATGTGGACTTCCCAGAGACAAGGCGCTCTCCTACGCTGCAAACACCGTCATGGGTGCAGCGAAAATGGTTATCGACTCAAACCGCCACCCCGGTGAGCTTAAGGATGCTGTCTGCTCCCCCGGTGGGACAACGATTGAGGGAGTGCGAGCGCTTGAGGAGGGATCTTTTCGTTCCAGCAGCATGGATGCCGTTATAAAAGCCTATGAAAAAACACTTAAATTAAAGAAATAATAAGCCTTTTTCCGTATATTCTCAAAAAAGGCTTGCAAATTTATACATTTGTAATTATAATGAAAGCATATTAAATATATTTAGGAGGTATTCCAACATGAAAAAGATTATTTCCCTTATTCTTGCTGCTGCACTTTGCATTTTTGTATTTGCTGCGTGCGGTACAGACAGTGCAGAAAATGGCGCAGATAAGAAAGTTCTTACAATGGCTACAAACGCTGAGTTCCCTCCCTATGAATTTTACGAGGGTGACAAGGTAGTAGGTATCGATGCAGAAATTGCAGCAGTTATCGCTGAAAAGCTCGGCATGGAGCTGGAGATTGTTGATACAGCGTTTGACTCTATCATCCCTGCAATCGTTGCCGGCAAGTATGACATGGGTATGGCAGGTATGACTGTTACAGAAGAAAGACTCGAGGAGGTTAATTTCTCTGACAGCTACGCAACAGGCGTACAGGTTGTTATCGTTAAAGAGGGCAGCGAAATCACAACTGTAGATGACCTTACAGGCGATAAGAAATATACAATCGGTGTTCAGACAGGTACAACAGGTGACCTTTACTCCACATGGGATATTGAGGACGAGGGACTTGGTACTGTTTCCCGTTTTAACAAGGGCGCAGACGCCGTTGAAGCTTTGAAAATCGGTAAGGTTGACTGTGTAATCATCGACAACGAGCCTGCAAAGGCATTTGTTGCTGAGAGCGAGGGTCTTAAGATCCTCGACACAGCATATGCAGAGGAGCAGTACGCAGTTGCAGTTTCCAAGGAAAATCCGGAGCTTCTTGAAAACATCAACAAGGCGCTTGCAGAGCTTACTGCAGACGGTACTCTTCAGAAGATTGTTGACAAGTACATAAAAGCTGAATAAATAAAAACCTAAAAACAAATTTAAGGGAGCAGGTTAAACCCGCTCCCTTAAATTCTTTATTTTCAGTCAGAAAGGCTGTGAACGTTAAAAATGGCAGATTTTTTTGCAACTCTTAAATCAGATTTTATAAAGTGCTTCGTCACAAAAAACCGTTGGAAATTCATCACAGAGGGACTGGGTGCAACACTTAAAATAACTCTGCTTTCCTGTGTTATGGGTATTGTAATCGGTCTTGTGGTTGCAATTGTCAGAAGTACATATGACAAAAACTACACACAGATGCGCAAGGGTCTGGGTAAATTTTTACTGGCTGTAGCAAATTTTTTCTGTAATATTTATTTAACTGTAATACGCGGAACGCCTGTAGTTGTTCAGTTAATGATTATGTATTACATCATTTTTGCGACATCAAGTAACGGAATCCTTATAGCCGTATCTGCATTCGGTATAAATTCAGGTGCATATGTCGCTGAAATTTTCCGCAGCGGAATAATGAGTGTTGATAACGGTCAGTTCGAGGCAGGTCGGTCACTGGGCTTTGGTTATATCAGTACCATGCTTTATATTATATTCCCTCAGGCTTTTAAAAGCGTTCTGCCAGCGCTGGCAAACGAGTTTATCGTGCTTTTGAAAGAAACCTCTGTAGCAGGTTATGTGGCTATAAGAGACCTGACAAAGGGTGGAGATATCATCCGCGGAGCAACTTATGAAACATTTATGCCGCTTCTTGCCGTTGCAGGAATATATCTGGTGATGGTAGTTTTCTTTACAAAACTTGTAAACATCCTTGAAAGGAGGCTGCGTAAAAATGAGCGATAAGCCTATCATAAAAGTTTGCGGTCTCAAAAAGCACTTTACCGGAGGAAAGGTAAAGGCACTCGACGGAATTGACCTTGAAATTAAAAAGGGCGAGGTTATCGTAATAATAGGACCCAGCGGATGCGGTAAATCCACATTTCTGCGTTCCTTAAATCTTCTGGAAACACCTACAGAGGGTGAAATCTTCCTTGAGGGTATAGACATAACCGACCCGAAGAACGACATAAATTTACACAGGCAGAAAATGGGAATGGTTTTTCAGCAGTTTAATTTGTTCCCACATCTTTCAATTCTGAAAAATATTACCCTTGCCCCTGTAAAACTGTTGAAACAATCAAAAGAGGATGCCGAAAAAAATGCCCTCTCCCTTTTAAAAAGAGTAGGACTTACAGACAGGGCAAATGCATACCCCTCACAGCTTTCGGGCGGACAGAAGCAGAGAATTGCCATTGTCCGTGCCCTTGCCATGAATCCTGAGGTAATGCTCTTTGACGAGCCTACAAGTGCCCTCGACCCCGAAATGGTTGGCGAAGTTCTTGACGTAATGAAAGAGCTTGCCAAAGAGGGTATGACAATGGTTGTCGTTACCCACGAAATGGGCTTTGCCCGCGAGGTTGCCGACACAGTAATCTTTATGGATGGCGGTAAGGTTTCTGCAAAGGGAACTCCTGCAGAAATTTTTGAAAATCCGCAAAACCCCAGACTCAAAGAATTTTTAGGGAAAGTATTATAATATATAAAAAAAGAGCCTTTTGGCTCTTTTTTTCAGACTGTCGAAAAAGTCGGTCAACCACAAGCAGAGGAAAAAATAAAGCCTTCCCCTTTGAGGGGAAGGTGGGTTGGGTAGCAACTCGGATGAGGTGTTCTATAATAAAATTTCTTTGATAAAATGGGCTAAAAACTACAGTTTTCAGCCCATTTCTGCTTGTTTTCGTCAAACACGTTCTCTACCGTACCCTCGTACGCCGACGAGTCCGTGTTTGACAAATTTACCTTCCTTTTTCCTCGTCTGCCAGCGTGTCGATAAACCTATCGACACGCTGAAAAAAAAGAGCCGTTTGGCTCTTTTTTTATACTGCCAGAGTTCCCCCTTCACTTTCCAGAAGAATCTGCACATCCTCTGTCCTGCCGCTCTGCGTGTTGACATATATAAGAAAGTGCTTGTCTGAAACAATACCCTTTATCTGGTAACAGGCTGCCTCGCTGCCGTTTTCAAGGGGGATAATTGCCATTGTCACCTCATCCGTCTGCAGGTTTTCATTTACATTCTTCATCGCCTGCTCACGGCTTATGGTGGGTTTAGGAATCTGTCTGTAAACATGGTTCATCACATAGCCCCGACTTTCAAAGCCAATGATTTCACCGTCATCAAGTGCCACCTTTACCTTTACCAAATCGGGAAATACGATATATCCGTCCTGC
>SVJI01000125.1 GCA_015069065.1 Oscillospiraceae bacterium
TGATTTGAGCTTTGCTGAATCAATAATATGACTGAAAAAGCCGTCTATAGAAGGACTTTCCCCGTTTTTAATTGTGTAATTTTCAGCACCGTTGTTAAATTCTACATAATCTATATTATCTGTATCTTCATCAACAATGTAGATGGTTTCTGCAGAAGTAAGCCCCTGTTCTCCATTAGTCTTATCCTCCGGCTGCCAATTTATCATAAGATAATAAGCACCAATAAAAAACGCCATTGCAATTACAGCAATTACAAGAGATTTTATACTTCGTTTCATAATTACTTATATCTCCTTCTAAGCCATACAATAAGACCGATAAGAATTATCGAAAGCGGTAATACCCACTGGAGTAATCTTTGGGAAATAATAACCTGATTTTCCGTCATCGTCATTGTTTCTGCGCTGATTTTCTTCGCCCTGATTGCACTGGAAGCAGAGTTGCCACTCAGGTAGCTCATACTATTAAGGATGAAATCGCCATTTAGATATGCACCCTCGTTAATAACTTGCTGTACCTCAAACGCTGAAAGAGAACCTATAACCATAAGCGCAGAGCTTTCATCCCCCATTCTTTCGGAAATTGCCCCGATACACAGAGGGCCTGAATAATCCCCCTCTTCTTTTTCAAGAACAGTTGAATTTATATTTTTCTTACCATATGATTTTTCTGTTGTGTGAAGAAGTTTGGTTACACTGGAGCTATTAGATGTTTTTACAACAGAAAAACTCATAGAGTCAGGCATAGCTAAGGGTGCAGGAGAATCAACAATCTTTTCAGTTGTTGTATGCTTGTACATCTGCGCTACGGGGATAGGAATGCCATACCCTGAAGAAAGTGCACTATTCTCGTCAGTTTCAATTACATAGTCATAATTAAGCTTAAGTCCCCACTCCTCGAGATAGCCGTCCAATTTTTCCATTGGCTGCATACCGGGGCTGGCTATGAGAAGAAACCTTCCGCCATTATCCATAAAAGAATCAAGACTGTCACGTTCTTCAGCCGTAAAATCTGTCATGGGAACCGCACTTATTACTATGTTGGCATCCTCAGGAATACCAGTGACACTGATTGTTAAATCTTCACAAATATATCCCTCATCATTAAGAAGAGTCTTAAGATTCTGTACATTGTATTCCCCATGACCTGCTGTGAAATATATCTTTGCGCCTGAAAGCGCACCTGTTACGCTCATAACCGCATTTGTTACTTTGCGTTCCATATCAATCTGCACAGCTTGAGTATAAGTATTACTTGTATAAATCTGCTCAAAAGTAACTACTTTAAAATCGTCTCCGGATTCAATAATTACAGAACCAATACCTGCCTGCTGTTCCCCGTCATTGTAATTATTCATGAAGCCGGGATTTTCATACGGGTCAATGTATTCGACTTTGAATCTGTCGCTAAGTACTTTGTATTTATCAAGATATTCATTTATATAGTCAATATATTCTCCTGATACACCATCAGGTATTAAGGCATATGCAGTCACATCACTGTCCAGATTTTTCATAACATCCTTTGTCTGTTCAGAAAATTCAAATACCTTGTCACTTGTAAGGTCAATTTTTAACGGGAACTTATCTGCAAAAATCGCGACACTGGCATTAAGCAATATAACACAAGTGAGAACAACAGCTGTGATGAGTGCCGCAGTAATGCTCATTTTTAATTTAATCTTTTTCATATATAACCACTCCCCTCGTCAAATTCTATCAGCTGTATCTTCTCTTATCTATAACACGTACAGTAAGGAAAAGGAATACAAAAATAAAGCTAAGGTAATAAATTATATTTTCTACATTAAGTATGCCGCTTTGAAATTCACTGTAGCGGTCAAGTAGCGAAAACCAGCTTATAATGTTTTTTGCAAGTACATTATTTACGCTCGCTTCAAACCAGGAAATGAAATAAATAAGCAACAAACTGGCAAATGTGAATACGCCTGCTATCATTTGACTTTCTGTCAGAGAAGAAATGAACACACCCACTGAAATAAATGCGCCCCAAAGGAGTATAAATCCTATATAAGAGCCAATTACCTCGCTCAGAGCGGGAGAACCATACATAAACATTATAATAGGATAAACAAGTGAAATAAGAATCGTAATACCGAAAACCGACATTGCTGCCAAATACTTTCCAACTACAATCTCTGTAATACTTACAGGAGAAGAAAGAAGTAATTGGTCTGTTCGCTTATTCTTTTCCTCAGAAAGAAGACGCATGGTCAAAAGAGCTGCAAGAAACAGATATATTACATTTATATCCGAAAACATGAGAGAAATATCAGCTTGCTGTGACATCAATACGCTACTTACAAAAAAGAATGATGCTAGAAAAGTAAACACACCTACAAATATGTAACCTATAGGCGACATGAAATAATTCCTCAATTCTTTTTTAAATATTGCTACCATTTTCTCTCTCCTCCTCCGCAGTGTATTCGCTCAATTCAGGACTTTCAGGTTGCTTGGAAAAATCTTTTTCTGCAATCTCCTCAGTTTCAGCAGGAGCCGCAATGTCCTGACTTGTAAGTTTTATAAAGATTTCCTCCAGCGTAAGTGTTGCAGAACGTAAAGAAGCAATTGCGATATTTTCGTCTGCAAGTGTTTTTGTCAGAGCCAATCTTATATCGCTGCCGGGTGCTTGCTCTACAATGAACTCTGTCACATCATCTCTGGACGGACCTGAGCGCTTAACATCTATAACTCCGTCAACACGTTCAATAACACTCTTTGTGCGGTTGCACGAAGCTAAAACAGTAAGAATAAACTTATCCTTTCCTCCTGTTTCCTCCTCAAGTCCCTCAATGGTATTTTGTGCAACTATTGAACCGTGTGAAATGATTGTTACACGGTCGCAAACTGCCTCAACCTCCTGTAGGATATGTGTACTTAAAATTATTGTTCTTTGCTTTCCTATTTCTTTGATTACATTTCTGATTTCTATTATTTGCTTCGGGTCAAGTCCGACAGTTGGTTCATCGAGTATAAGAACCTCTGGGTCACCAATGAGTGCCTGAGCAAGACCTACTCTTTGCTTATATCCCTTAGATAGATTTTTAATCATTCTATTCTTCATATCAGAAATTTTTACGAGTTCCATAATCTCTGATATGTGTTTCTTTTTATCAAACTTTACCTTTTTAAGCTCGAATACGAAATTCAAGTATTCCTGAACTGTCATGTCAAAATATAACGGGGGATTTTCCGGCAGATAGCCTATCTTCCCCTTAACTATTTTTGGATTTTCAAGGACATCACAGCCACATACAGATACATTACCCTCATTTGCACTGATGCATCCGCATATAATATTCATAGTTGTACTTTTTCCGGCACCATTCGGCCCTAAAAATCCCATGATTTCGCCCTTTCTTACGTCAAAAGAAACATTGTTCAATGCCTTGTTTCCGCCGTAAAGCTTTGTCAGGTTTCTTATTTCTACGGCATTATTTGCTTCAGTCATTTCTATCCCTCCTATGTACTACTGATAACTCTATTATACAACATAAAGCTACCAAGTTGATTAACAAAATGTAAATTTTATACCTACCTCATTATAATTTACACCAAAATACTGCTTTAGTCAAGAGAAATAAGGGCATATTTTAATATAGATAGTCTTTTATAAGGAAAAAACTGTAAAACATAAAAGAAGAAAGGGGGCAACCCTTTCTTCTTTTATGTTTTACACAAATTATAAATTACTTTTTCTGGATAAGATGGATACCGAATCCGCCAAATTCTTCTGCAAGATAGATAAACTTTCTTGTGCCGTCATCATTATATGTTGCGCTTTCTTCGTTGAACTTAATACCCTTAGCACTAAGATGGTAAATCGCTCTTTCAACATTATTTGTAAGGATAGCGATATGTCCGCATCTTCCAGGTCCCTGAGATTTCATGATTTCAAACTGGGAACCTACAAACATACCCTTTGCGCTTTCTCTTTCGATATCAGTTCCTAAAAGAAGTGCGAGCATCTGTGCGGTTGCCTTCGCCTGTTCTTCGTTTTCATGGTTAATACCGATGTGACCGATTTCAAGACCAAGCATTGTGCTTACAGACTTTTTGGTGAGGTTTGTAATCTCTTCCCAATTATCGTTGTCTATGTAGCTTTCCTTTACCATGAAGCTGCCGCCGCAAGCAATGATTTTGTTGCATCCGAGGTAATTGTTAACATTATCCAAGCTTACACCACCGGTAGGCATAAACTTAACATTTCCGTACGGAGCAGACATAGCCTTAATCTTATCAAGGCCGCCGCTTTGTTCAGCAGGGAAAAACTTAACAACCTTAAGTCCAAGCTCGAGTGCCTGTTCGATTTCAGAGGGAGTAGTACATCCG
>SVJI01000126.1 GCA_015069065.1 Oscillospiraceae bacterium
ACTTATCGATGCACTTTTTAAAACAGAGGCACCTATGTCTGTTTCTGAACAGAAAGAAGTTTTTACAAACGCACTTACGCAGACACTTGAAAACGAGTGCAATTTTGATGTAGTTCAATCTATGCATGAACAAATCTGCGAACGTATCACACAACACAAGGAAAGTAAAGATCCTAATCCGATTGATTTTACGGCAAATGATGTTGGAAATATGCTTAAATACAGTGGTGTGCCTGATGAAAAAATCAAGGCATTCCGCGAAAAATGCGATACTGATTTTGGAGAAAACGCCCCGCTTATTCCCACAAATATAATTGAGAGTAAAAAGTTTGACATTGTTACTCCGCAGGTTAAAATTTCTGTTGACCCTGAATATACATATGTTGTCGAAACGCGCATAATTAACGGCAGAAAATACTTGCTTATCCCTGCAGATGACAGTGTCACTGTCAATGGAATAAATATTAAAATACCAAAAGACGAATAATAAATATCCACCCGCTATGCGGGTGGATATTTATTATTATACATTATAAAGTTTTGCCAGACCGCCCTCACTGGTTTCTCTGTAGTGGCGGGACAAATCTTTTCCTGTCTCATACATTGTCTGCACAACCAAATCAAATGAAATTTTTCTGGTATCGGTAAGGAAATTTGCAAGATTTACAGCATTGATTGCCCTCATCGCAGCAACGGCATTTCGCTCTATACAAGGAATCTGCACTAATCCATAAATGGGGTCACACGTAAGTCCCAGATGATGCTCTATCGCAATTTCAGCGGCATACTCAATTTGCTCTAAGCTCATATTATAAAGCTCTGCGAGTGCGGCTGAAGCCATTGCGCACGCAGTTCCTATTTCAGCCTGACATCCACATTCAGCACCGCTTATAGATGCATTTGTTTTTACAATATTACCTATGAGTGCTGCGGTTTTTAATGCTCTGTAAATATCCTCGTCGGAAAAATTCCTCTTTTGTTTTATATAGTACAGTACAGCGGGAACGACACCACTGGCACCGCAGGTAGGAGCAGTTACAATTTTTTCACCGCAGGCGTTTTGCTCGCTTACAGCAAAAGCATATGAGCATACAAGTCTGTTTTCACGAGTCTGCTCACTCTCATCCATATGCTGCTGGCGAAACAGATATTGTGCTTTCTTTTGAACATTCAGTGCTCCGGGCAAACATCCTGTGTCATTGAGCCCGTTTTCAACTGAACGCTTCATCTGCGACCAAATTTCTTTTATGAAGCTATCTATATCAGCATCTTCGCACTCATTAACATACTGCCAAAGTCTTATCCCCTTTTTCCTGCAATATGCCGCCATTTCAGAAAGACTGTGAAGGGGATATAGATTATCATTTTCAGGAAGCTCCTCTCCCTCCAGTGTTATCTGTCCTCCGCCAATGCTGCAGACACGTTCAAAACCAATCTGTACTCCGTCGCGGTAAGCATACAGATTCATAGTATTAGGATGTGGCAAATCCTTTGTAATACAGTCAAACTCGATATCAACCTTTTTAGGTGCAAATGACTGCTCGATGGCATAATCCGTTCTGTGCCCTTTTCCAGTTCTGGCTAAAGAGCCGAAAAGAACAACTTTGTAACTTTGAGCATCAGGGTATTTTTCCTTAAACAGCAGGCACGCCTTTTCAGGACCCATTGTATGAGAACTCGACGGTCCGCGCCCTACCTTATACAATTCACGGATACTGGGCATATTCTTCCTGACATTAACATCAGCTCTTTTCTCCGAAACGTCTGAGAAGAAATAATCAATATCAACATTATAAAGTTTACACATCTTGTAAATTGATTCAATGCTTGGAACAGAGATTTCATTTTCCCACTTTGAAACAGCCCTGTTAGTCACGCCAAGCCTTTTTCCAAATTCCTCCTGTGTTAATCCAAGAGCATCTCTTAATGCCAGTATTTTATTTGCAAAATTCAAATTAGCCATACAAATTCCCTCTTCTTTCTTTGTATTTCCAATTATAGCAGAATTAGCTTGCCCTGTAAATGACATTTAAATTATTTCATGTCAACTATTGGTTGATTTTGTTGAAAATTATTCAGAAAGAAGCTTTCTCAGAAAGGCAGTACATTCATCATAATCACTAAGACGCATATCGTCCATAATAAGCTCGGGCATTGTATCCAATTCCTGAATTTTTGAAAAAAGGTATTTAATATCCAATAGTCCTGTACCAAATACAGGTACTGCCCTGTCAAATTCCTTTATAATAAAGTCCTTAACGTGCACCGCTTTAATCTTATCACCAAACAGCGCAAATGCATCGTCCATAATTTGACGTTGTTTTAAGTAAACATCACGATTCATCAGGTTTGACAGGTCAAATATCACAGCTAAATTATCTGAAGGAATATCGTCAAGCAAGCGATTCATTACCTGTGGTGATGAAATCGGACACTGCCATACAGGCTCGATACCTACTGTAACTCCACATTCCTCAGCAAAAGCTACGAGCGGTTTTAAATTATTAACAAATCTCATGTATGTTTCTTCTGAATGGTTTTCCTCAATACTTCCCAGAGAGCCTGTCTCTGTTCCTATTACAACAGCACCGAAATCCTTTGCATACAGAATAAAATCCTTAAAAAGCTGCAGCTGCTTATCACACGCTTCTTTATCAGCAGCAATGGGATTTATGTAGCAACCAAGAACTGATACGGATAAATTATACTCATCCAGAGTTTTCTTAATTTCTGCTGAAAGTGATGCATCATAACCGATTTCAAAGAAATTTTTATCGTTTACAGTTTTTGCCAAGGCAAACTGCAGATTAGAAACCCCATGCTTCTTTGCATTTTCGCACATTTCCATGAAATTTGTGCCGAGGTCATGCCCCCTCATTCCAAATTTGTAATCTTTAATATTCATTGTTCATCATCCTTTATATAAATTTTATATTATTAATATGACAAATCCAACCTGGATTTTTTAAGTGTTTTCAGATATTCTTTTTTCTCTTTTGATATTCTTAGGCTTTCAATTGCTTTTTGTATTGTTTTATTATGTGTCCATGTATCAAGCAGATTGTTTTCCTTATAAGGCACAGTTTCTTCATACTTCAGAACCTTTGACTTCATGCTGTCACAGGTTGCCCAGTTATCAATGTATAGAAAAGCTTCAATCTTTTCTTGCATCATTGTTTTTATAATAATCACCTCTTAACTTCATAGAAAATTGGGACTGAAAATTTTATTTTTTGTTTTTTAAAATAAATTTACATGTTTCTTCGTTCTCAGTTCCCTTATTTAAGGTTATAACAGCTATATTTTCTCTCCACTCAATTGGATAACTTCCATTTCTAGGTTCCCCAGGAAGTGTGCCGAGTGATCTTATAAAAAACATATTTTCTCTTTCGTACACATTTATCCCCTCACCCATAAGAAACATCCATTCCTCTATAACAATCGAATGTTTTTTATTAGGGGATGAAAAGGTATAATAATCTCCTCCTGTTGTAAACGCACATAAAAAAAACGAAAAAAACAATATCCCTATCATTACTAATGTGGAGATAAAAATTATCATTCTCTTATTATGATTTTTAATAACTAGGCTAAGGAACACACTTACAACAATTAAAGCTATTAGTATGAAAAATACGACAGATGTATCCATTCCAAGAAAATAAACATGTAACTCATGCCCATATTCACTACAAAATATTATTCCTAATGTTATCAATAACAAGGCTGATATTACCCCTATCACATAACACCCTATTGTTATTCTCCCTCGATTGTTCTTCTGTTTTAACAAAAATTTTCCTATTATGCCTTCCCTATAGGCTATCGGCGCATATACCAGCAAAACTATTGCTATAAAAAATGTAACATATGACGCATCTAGTAATAAGTCACTCTCTAACTCATAAAACCATCCACTTGAAAATATCAAAAGCACTGTTCCAATAAGTCCACAACCTAAAGATATTATTATGTCATATTTCTTTCTGTTTTCACTTCTTTCAATGTTAATCTTTTTTATCCTGTGTATTATATTAAATCCATAAAATTTCATTATTGCAACTACTATACATATTATAGAAATGATTAAAAGCATTATCTCACTCCTTTCGCAAAATTCGACAAAGTTCGTGTCAAGACTGGAGTAAAAATTTCAACTTATTTCTCGCCTTCAAATGAGTATTTGACACCTATTTGGGCCCTGATATAATCCATTTGTTCTAATATTGCTATACTTTCGTCAAGCGGTAAAATATCGCTTTGCAGTTTAC
>SVJI01000127.1 GCA_015069065.1 Oscillospiraceae bacterium
ACTCACCAATCTGGGACCGCAGGATGTTTTGTTTATTGACGAAATTCACCGCCTGTCCCGCGCAGTTGAGGAAATTCTCTACCCCGCGATGGAGGACTATTCGCTCGATATCATCATAGGAAAGGGGCCCAGTGCCCAGTCAGTGCGGCTTAGTCTGCCGCCATTTACACTGGTTGGTGCGACTACACGCGCAGGGCTTCTCTCTGCACCGCTTCGTGACAGATTCGGTGTCATATCCCGACTTGAACTATATACAAAAGAGGATTTGACAACCATCGTTACCCGAAGCGCGCAGATAATGAATGTTGACATTGCTCCCGAGGGGGCGGTGGAGATTGCATCCCGCTCACGCGGAACTCCCAGAATTGCCAACAGGCTTCTTCGACGTGTGCGCGATTTTGCACAGGTTTGTGCCGACGGCAGAATTACTAAGGAGGTTGCGGATAAAGCGCTACTGATGCTGGAGATTGACAGCCTCGGTCTTGATGCCACTGATAAGAAGATGATAACCTCCATAATATATAATTTCGGCGGCGGTCCTGTAGGACTTGATACACTCGCTGCGACAATCGGGGAGGATTCCTCCGCCATTGAGGATGTGTACGAGCCGTATTTGCTCCAACTGGGATTTATTAACAGAACTCCCAGAGGCAGGTGTGTCACAAGACTCGCGTATGAGCATTATAATATTGCACCTCCAAGCTCGGCACAAAACGTTCAGCTTGAGTGGTAAACAATATTTAAGACGTAGAAATATTACAATTTTGTTACAAATAAAGGGCGATGGCAGGGTTTTACCCCTGAATGTCGAATATTGTCATGAAAAGGGGTGTAACCGTGAAAAAGACAGTTTTTTGGACAGTATTTACAGCTGTGTTGCTGACACTGTGCATAAGTGCAGGTGCGGCACAGATTTATTATAACGATGCTTACCACGATTACAGTGCGGAGGAAATCACTCTGGAGGTAAATGGCAAGGTGCTGTCTCAGCTTCCCATGTCACCTGTTATCATAGATGACTATACCATGGTGCCTGTGAGGGAAGTGTTCGAGGCACTGGGAAGCGACGTGATATGGCACGACGATACCTGTCAGGTAGAAATTGCCGATAACGGAGTTTCCGTATTCGTGAAAATAGGAGACAGGAACACTATCGTCAGCGGACAGGTTGTTCCGATTGATATAGAGCAGCCTCTCCCGATGCTGATTGGTCACAATCCCGATACGCTTAAGTCAATGGTTCCTGTGCGATTTGTTGCAGAAAAACTGAAATATAAAGTAGATTGGGATAACAAGACACGCACAGTTTCCATATATGATGAGGATTTTTCTGAGATAATGGGTGATGTGACAGAGGAAGAGATTGTTATGCCCGAAGCACAGGGAAGCTTCGGCACTGTACAGGCAGAGAGTGACGGTACATACGATTATGTGTACATCAGCACTCGTTACGGTATTTCTCCCAAAATCACCAGATACACTGACCCGCAGCGTGTGGTGTTTGATTTCCCCGGTGCCACCTTTGTTAATAATGGCGGTGCATTGCCCTTAAACGGTAATATTGTGAAAAATGTCAGGTATTCCAACAATAACGGCATGGCACGCCTTGTTATGGATGTGGAGGGCAGCACACAGGTCATGGTAATGTCAAGTGAGCGAGGCATCATGCTTCGCGCACAGAAATCCAAAAATGAAGCAATTGTCTACGATGCATTTTCCTCCCGCGTGTATTTCGATAAAAACTATGCGGGAAATGGAAAATCTGTTGATAACGGCTACAGTGTGACTTTTACAAATTTCAAACTGGAAAATCAGAAAATAGAAATTCACGATAAAAACATCTACGAAATAATTATTTCCAATTCCTCTGCAGGCTGCACTGTTACGGTAGACGGCAGTAAGAAACTGACATATACCGCAGAAAAAGGCTTTTTCAAGTCGGACAAGCCTGTTGTCGAGCAGCAAAAACCAAACCCGAGCGGAAAGAAACTGGTGGTTATTGATGCAGGTCACGGCGGGCATGACCCCGGCGCAGTCGGATACAACAGCAGCGGTAAGGCAGTGGCGTATGAAAGCCATATAAACTTAGCGATAGCACTGCTTGTCGGTGAAAAGTTGGAGAAGAGCGGTGTAGAGGTAATCTATACCCGTGATAAGGACGAATACATTACTCTGACAGGGCGTTCTGAAATTGCAAACAACAGTGAATGTGATATGTTTGTAAGTATTCACTGTAACTCCATTGAAAATCCGTCAATAAAGGGTACACAGGTGTATTATCACCCATCCTCGGAAACAGGAACACAGCTTGCACAGAATATCTATGATAATGTTGTAAAGCTGACAGGGCTTTCCCCCAAGGAAACGCAGAACGGCTCCCACCTGTATGTGATACGCACTACTGCAAGTCCTGCGGTACTGGTGGAAACTGCGTTTATAAGTAACGAAAGTGACAGAAACTACCTTCTCAGTAAGAGCGGTCAGGAAGCACTGGCAGAGGGTATATATAGGGGAATTATTGAAACCTTGAATTAAACTTTTTAAAACGGCAATTGAGTTTTTAAAGCTCAATTGCCGTTTTTTTGAAATATCCCAAAAATAAAAAAATATTTCTTGAAAACAAGACCCATATGTGGTATCATTTTAATAGGTTTATATACATATATGAACATAAACGAAAAGGAAGGGATTTATATGAAAAAACGTATGTTAAGCATGGCAGTTGCAGCAATGATGCTTCTCGGCTCATTTGCTAATATTGCATATGCGGCACCACTAGAGGATGAACTTTTGGCTGCTCCAATAGATTTAAATGAGATTTACGGCGCAGATGCAGATGTTCTTTATGAGGGTAATACTCCGCTTATAACTGCGGAAAAGATTCTTGATGAATTAAATGCAGATGCAGCGTCTGACCCTGCTATTTTTGATAAGACACAGCATGAAGCACAGCTTGCTGCTATTTCAGGTGTAGGAGACGTAACCACGGCAAATTTGGATGCCTGTGTTGCACTTCTTAATGATAATTTGACAGATTACAAGAAACAGTACCTTATAGCACTCGTTAAGGCGTATGATGAAAATAATACTGCCTTACAAGATGAGCTTAAAATGTATAACACTTCAGAATTAGGTCTTAAAGAATCCTTTGGAAAACTTGATGAATATGTTGGACACTTGAGTGGTGTTTTTGACCCACATGGTATAGTGCCAGGAGATTATGACTCATATAAAGTGCGTGCAGAAGAATATATTAAAGAACCTTTAATTGCTATTGCTAAGATATTGTTTGCGAATAATGGAAACTATGATGCAAACGGAATGAGAGCAAATTACGTTAACGAGTTCCTTACAAATGACCGTGCAAAGAAAACTCTTTCAGTCCTTTTTGGTGCAGACCTTACAGAAGAAATCGTTTCTGACAGTGCAGAGGGAGAAAATGTTAAGGGTATTGTACGTCATGTGAAGAAGTATTTTTCTGAGAACCCCAGTGAAGTTACTGCTCTAATGGGAGATATGAATGACGTTATGGTTGCTGATAATACTTCCGTTGGTGCTGCGTTTGACCTTTTGGGAACATATGTAGCAGCATCTTACCCCGCAGGCGATTTGAAAGAAGATGTTGTAATGCTCATGGGTGACGGAACAGATTCACATATTGGATTGTTTGAGCGTTTGGTAATTGCGGCAGACCCCACAGGAGTAGCTTCAAATACATGGATAAACCTTTTCTTAAGTGAATTTGTTCAGCCTGTAATTGCAGCTAGAGACTCATATACAATTTCAGCAGAAGATCCTAATCCAACAGCGGTGACTGTTGCAGATGGCTCAAGTGCAAGCTTTAATGTTGAAAAATTGTCGGACTATGGCATTAACAGCGCAACTCTCGGTAGTGGTTGCTTTGACTTTGTATGCTATGTCTGGAATGATGATACAGATTTATTTGAAGAAACTGAAAAAGTAGATTATGACAAACTTAATGGTAAATTTACTGTTACAACTGATTCTTCAAAACCTCAAACTTATCCCGCATATTTAGTACTTTATCGCGGTGCTAAATCTGATACAGTTGATACCTTCATCGAGAGCTACCCTGTAACGATTCAAAATTACAGACCTTCAAGTGGCGGCGGCACAACAAGATACTCTGTTAAGTATGTAACTAACGGCGGAGAGGCAATCAGCGCTGATTATTATGTAAAGGGTTCAAAAGTTCAGCTTACCAAAGTTCCTGTAAGA
>SVJI01000128.1 GCA_015069065.1 Oscillospiraceae bacterium
CCCTCACCTGTTTTTGCACTGGCGGCAATTACAGGGTAACTTGCCCTTTCATATACAGACATAAACTCCCTTACCTCGTCAAGCTCGGCAAGGTCAGTTTTATTAAGGCATATCACTGCCTTGATATCTTTGCTTTCGGCAATTACCAAAAGCTTATCGAGTAACGAATAATCAGGCAGAGGTGACTTTGCGGCGGAAACAAGCACCAGTACATCGACATTTGCCACACCCGGTCTTATCATAAAATTCTTTCTGGGCTTTATTTCGCGAATATTTCCTGTTCCCTCGGGATTCATGGTTATTTCAACCACATCCCCGACGATGGGGGAAAGCTCGTTCTTTCTGAATTTACCGCGGGCATGGCACTCAATTACATCATCTGCGGTACTTACATAGTAGAATCCGCCTATTCCTTTAATAATTGTACCGACAATGCGGTTTTCATTATTTATCAATATTTTACCTCTTTCGTAGTTATATAAACTCCGTCATAGTAAACATCAAGACTGAGCGTCTTATCCGTCTCAACAGAAAGCGTTACACTGCCTGACGATGTGGAAAAATCCTTTTCATAATACGGCTTTCCGTCAAGCACCAGTTTTATCGTAACTGTTTCTCTGTCCTTTGGCAGATTTGAAAGAGTCAGCTTAACGTTCTTTTTCGGCTTCTTATCCTCTGTCGAGGTACCGCCATCTTCGCCGTTATTCTCAACCTTTTTTCCGCTTGAAACATAGAGGTCTATTTCCGTATCAATGGGAACTGTCTTGAATGCTTCCTGACTCTGGCGGAAGATTTCGCCCTTGGGATATTTTTCACTGAATTCTTCCTTAATATCTCCAACCTTAAGGTCATTTCTTTCTATCAGTACAATTGCCTCGTTAAGAGTCTTTCCTAAAAGTTCGGGAACGACTGTATTTTCTGTTCCTCTGGAAACATAAAGTGTTATTTCGTCACCCTTTGCCATCTGTGTACCCTCATCGGGGAGCTGCTTAAATATTACGCCCTCCTCATAGGTGTCGTTATCCTGTTCCTCTATAATGACTTTGAGCCCCTTACTCTCCAGTTTTTCGCGGACTCTTTCATAATTCTTTCCTGTATAGTCCTCAAGCTTCAGCGCCACAGGCCCAAGACTCATTACCACCTTGATTTCTCTGGAACGTTTTATTTTCAAACCGCCCTCGGGAGACTGGCTTATAATTGTATCTCTTTCCTTTTCAGAATGTTCGCTGCGCTCTACGAATACCTCAAACTCTATATCACCCTTCGACGCGCGCTCACATTCCAGTGCTGCCTCCTCATAGGTCATTCCTGTAAGGGTTGGTATCTCAACCTCACTGCCTGTCGGGAAGAGAAGGAATTTTATCACAACTCCGACAAGAGCAATCAAAACTGCAAAAAACGCAATAGCTGCTATCAAAAGTCCCTTACCTGCTGCAGGCTTCTTTTTGGATTTACGATTAGCACCGTTTCTGTTTTGTCTTTGCGCGGGATGCTTTGGAAGTTCATCACTGTCCTGTCCGCTGCTTGCATTAAGCTCCGAAACATCGACAGAGGGATTCTGGTAAACCATTACCAAGTCCTCCAGAATCTCTGTAGCACTGTTGTAACGTAAGCGCTGCTCCTTTTTCATTGCTCGCAGAATAATTGCCTCAATTCCGGGCGCAATATCGGGATTTATTTCAGACGGCGGCTGCGGTTCTTCATGGATATGCTGCATTACCACAGACACGCTTTCCTCTGCATCAAACGGAAGCTTGCCTGTAAACATCTCATACATGACAACACCGAGGGAATAAATATCACTGCGATGGTCTGTGTAACCACCGCGCGCCTGTTCGGGAGACAGATAATGTGCGCTTCCCACCGCGTAAGAGAGTGAATTAACAGTAGTTGAGTTATTGGCAGCTCTGGCAATGCCGAAATCTGCCACCTTTATCTTCCCGCTTTCGGTAAGTACTATGTTCTGCGGCTTGATATCCCTGTGTACAACATGCTTTGAATGTGCGTGTTCCAGCGCACGGCATATCTGCATTGAGAAATTTGCCGCCTCTCGTCTGGAAAGCTTACCACCCTTTGAATTCATGTAATGCTTCAGAGTTTCGCCCTCCAAAAGCTCCATTACGATGTAGTGAAGACCATCATCCTCCCCTACGTCATATATCTGCACTATATTCTGATGAGAGAGGCACGCCGCAGCCTGTGACTCAACCTTAAAGCGGCGAATAAACTCCTCATTTTCCTTAAATTCTTCACGAAGGATTTTAACTGCAACATATCTGTTAAGCATTTTATCCATCGCCTTATATACAACTGCCATTCCGCCCATACCGACACGTTCAAGCAGCTCATATCGTGATCCGAGTACTTTTGATTCCATTATTCACTTTCCTCCATATCAGGCATTGAGATAATGACTGTAATATTGTCCGCACCGCCTGCTTCATTTGCAAGTGCGACAAGCTTCTGTGCACCCTCTTGGGGAGATAATGCACACTTAAGCACCGACGCGATAGTTTCCTCGTCAATCATATTGCTTAGTCCGTCACTGCACAATAGCAGCCTGTCACCTTTATCCAGTTTTTCATGAAATATATCTGCATTTATTTCAGGTGACACACCCAATGCCCGCATTATTACATTTTTCTGCGGATGAAGTTCCGCCTCTTCTCTGGTGATAGAGCCTGTTTCAACCATGTACTCAACAAGGGAGTGGTCCTTGGTCAGGCGCTTAATCTCACCGCCCCGCATAACCTTGTAAACTCTGCTGTCACCAATGTGCGCAATATATGCAGTGTCCTTTGCGATTATGCATACCTCTGCCGTTGTACCCATTCCCCCTAAGTTTTCGTCCTTTCGGGAAAGGGTATAAATCTCGTTATTTGCTTTTTCCAATGCATCGGAAAGCATCATCATAATTTGCCCTGCTATAAGATTTTTCTTCAATTTCTTGTGCAGATATGAAAACACAGTTTCCACAGCCTTGCTGCTGGCGGTCTCTCCGCCTTTGTGTCCACCCATGCCATCTGCCAGAATCAGCACTGTGTACTCTCCTACCTGCTTGGCAATACAGCAGTCCTCGTTATTTTCCCGCTGTTTTCCACGGTCTGTAATTGAATAAAACTGCATTATTACCACCTCATTTCATACTTTTTGTTGCGAAAGGATGACAGTGTCATCCGCTTTTCATCTCGTTGTTTCTAAGCTGCCCACAGGATGCATTGATATCTGCACCCAATTCTCTGCGTATTGTCGCATTTATGCCGTTTTCTTCAAGTGTTTTCCAAAACGCACGCGTTTCCTTTTCATTTGTACGCACATTATCACGCTCTGTCACCGGATTTACAGGAATAAGATTTACATGGCAGTTCTTTCCTTTAAGAAGCTCTGCCAGTGTTTTTGCCTCCTGCGGTGTTGCGTTCTTCCCTTTCACAAGTGCATATTCAAACGTTATTCGCCTGTGCGTTTTTTCAAAGTAATAATCACACGCCTCCATCAGCTTTTCCAATGAATGTGCCTTTGCAACAGGCATAAGATTGCGCCTTACCTCGTCTGTAGGTGCGTGCAGTGAAATCGCCAGATTTATCGGCAGATTTTCCTCCGCCAGCCTATATATTTTATCAGTAAGTCCGCACGTTGACAGCGTGATATGCCTGAGTCCTATTTCTGCGCCGTCCTTATCGTTAATATTGCGGAAAAAGGTAATTATATTATCATAATTATCCAGAGGTTCTCCAATACCCATAATAACGATATTGCTGATTTTTTCACCCAAGTCCTTCTGTGCTCTGAGTATCTGCCCCTCAATTTCAAAGGGGGTGAGATTTCTCCTGAGTCCATGGAGAGTAGACGCACAGAAGCTGCACCCCATACGGCATCCAACCTGACTTGATATACATATGCTTTTTCCGTGGTGATAGTTCATCACCACAGACTCGATGATATTTCCGTCAGACAATCGCATAAGGTATTTTACCGTGCCGTCAATTTTTGACACAAGCTTCTTATGAACTTGGGGTAAGAACACCTCAAAATCCTGACCGAGCTTCTGCCGGAGAGAAACAGGGATATTTGTCATTTCCTCCACAGTTTCAACCCCGCTGTGAATCCACCTAAAAATCTGACCTGCGCGAAAGGCACTCTGCCCAGTTTCCACAATATACTCTTTTAACTGCTCTTTTGTCAAATCACCCAGATTCACTTTTTTACTTCCTTTCAAGCACTGCGTAGAAAAATCCGTC
>SVJI01000129.1 GCA_015069065.1 Oscillospiraceae bacterium
CATCGCACGGCCTGTAGAATCAAGCGGCACTTCGAGGATAAAGTCGTAATAAGGCTCCAGAAGAACGCTCTGCGCATTCTTCAATCCGTGACGGACTGCGCGGTAGGTTGCCTGACGGAAATCTCCGCCGACGGTATGCTGTATATATGCCTTTCCCGATTTGAGAGTTATCTTCATATCTGTTATGGCAGAGCCTGTCAAAACACCAATATGCCGTTTTTCATTAAGGTGGGTAAGCACCAGCCGCTGCCAGCTTCCTGCCAGCAAATCCTCGCTGCAGTCAGCAGCAAAAACAAGCCCCGCCCCCCTTTTAAGCGGTTCAAGGAGCAGATGCACCTCTGAATAGTGGCGAAGCGGCTCATAATGACCGACTCCCTCGACACTTGCCGCTATTGTTTCTTTATATATGATGCTACCCTGAGCAAACTCCACGTTAAGGTCAAACCGCTCTGCAAGGATGCGTTTTAATACCTCAAGCTGAACTTCGCCCATTAACTGAATCTGTATTTCGCCTGATTGGGCGTTCCACTGCGCACGAAGCTGAGTTTCCTCCTCTTCGAGCTTCTTCAGCTTCGCCAATGCAACACGGGGGTCTATCCCCTCCTCCAAAACTACTCTGTAATTAAACACAGGCTCCAGTGTAAGCGCGGAGGAATTATCTTCACAACCGACACCCATACCCCCCTGCAGGGCTGTTATGCCGCATACTGCGCAAACATCCCCCGGATATACCTCCTGCACGCTTTTATATTTTACGCCGGAGTAAATGCGTATTTCATTCACCTTTTCCTCGGTTTCACCAACGGTTATTTTATCACGCACACGAAGAATACCGCCTGTAATCTTCATGTGAGTAAGTCTGTTCTTCTTCTCATCCTCCGAAATTTTAAAAACGCGCGCGCCGAATTTAGGGTTGTCAGCACTATACGCTGTGTATTTCTCAACTCCGCACAAAAGCTCCTCCACTCCGTCAGTTTTCAGTGCCGAGCCAAAATAACACGGAAATACCTTCCTTTCCGCAATGGAGGAAATTATCTCATCATCCGATATCGTACCGTTTTCAAGGTAGGTATTACACAGCTGCTCGCTGCACAGTGCCACCTCTTCAAAAAAACTGTCGCCCTGATTGTTGAACATAACAAAGCCGTTTCCCAGATTATCACTAAGCTCTTTTAGAAGCTCGTCCCTGCTTTTTTCAGCCATATCCATTTTATTAACAAAAACAAATGTAGGAATTGAGTGCTGTCTTAAAAGCTTCCACAACGTCTGAGTGTGGCTCTGAACGCCCTCGCTTCCGCTTACCACAAGGATGGCTGCATCCAGTGCCCATAAAACGCGCTCCGTTTCCGCAGAAAAGTCCACATGTCCGGGCGTATCGAGAAGTGTTATCTGCGTATTTCGAAGTCCCAGCACTGCCTGTTTTGAAAATATGGTAATGCCGCGGTCACGCTCTATTTCATTTGTATCAAGGAAAGCATCACGATGGTCAACCCTGCCAAGGCGGCGGATTTCCCCTGCTTTATAAAGCATTGCTTCGGAAAGAGTGGTCTTTCCGGAGTCAACGTGAGCAAGTATTCCCAGTGCGATTCTCTTCATAAATATATTACCTCTGTCAAATTTATACCGTATTATTATACTATAAGAAAGCAAAAAGGTCAAGAAAGACAGAATAATCGTCCTTCCTGACCTTAGCCATTGACTGCTTTATCCTCTATATGCTGCAGCCATTCCTTTTCCCTTTTGCGAAGAATAAGGAAAAAGATTACCGTGAGCAGCGTTGTAGTTATTACCCATGAAATCGGGTAGGAATAATAAAGAGGGATGAGGTCTCTAACCTCATTGTACGGAGCATTTGTCATAACCGTAAACACACGGACACCGCATACACCTATCACGCATACTATCATTGCTCTGGTTGCCACACCTATACCGCGGAGGGCACCTGTTCCAACCTCCATCATTCCGCACAGGAAGTATGGGAGGCAGATGTAACGGAGCCTTTCACAGGCTATGTCAATAACATGGGGAATATCCGTATAGAAGCCAACCAGTATATTATCAAAGCAAACCACCAACGCACCTATAGTGGCACCGACAACAAAGGTAATGAAAAATCCTGTCCAGAAGCCTTTGCGCATTCTTTTAAAATTATGGGCACCGTAATTCTGGCTGATGAATGTAAGTGTAGCGTGGAAAAAAGTATTCATGGCAATATATACTACACCCTCGATGCTGATTGCGGCGGAGCTTCCCGCCATGGCATCTGAGCCGACAGAGTTTATAGAGGATTGTATGAGAATGTTTGAAATAGAAAATATTGAGCCCTGAATACCTGCCGGAATACCCAGCATCAGCATTTCCTTAAATTCAGCAGCGCACAGTGCAATCTTTTTAATATTAAGTTTAAAACATTCGTCTGTTTTTATAAGGCATCTGAGTACAAGTGCTGCCGCCACACACTGAGAGATAACCGTTGCAACTGCAACACCTGCAACACCCATGTGAAATACTATCACAAACACAAGGTTAAGGACAACGTTGATAACTCCCGAAAGCATAAGGAAGTAAGTAGGTCTCTTGGAGTCCCCCACCGCACGGAGAATGGCACTGCCGAAGTTATACAGCAGCGTTGCAGAAATGCCGAGAAAGTATATACGCATATACAAGGCAGAGAGCTCAATTACATCAGATGGGGAATCCATCCAGATAAGTATCTGCTTTGAGAAAAGAATACCTGCTATGGTAATAAGTACTCCGCCGCCGATACACGCTGCCATCGCAGTATGTACAGTTTTGGAAACACCGCTTTTATTCCCTGCACCGAACTTTCTGGCAACAATCACATTAGTTGCTGAGGAAATTCCCACAAAGATATTAAGCATAAGGTTTATGGCGGAGGAGGTTGACCCCACCGCTGCAAGTGATTCCTTGCCTGCAAATTTTCCCACGACAATCATATCGGCTGCATTGTACAGCGTTTGCAGTATGCCCGATACCATAATCGGCAGTGCAAAAGCAATAATCAGCCTGAATATGTTGCCGCGCGTCATATCTACAGTGTGCTTCTTCATATAAAAAACCTCTTTTCAAAACACCCTGACTGTCCCTACATTATACTCCCATGAAAAATAAAGTCAAGCATATTTACGGATAATTTAGGAGTTTTTTTTACTAATTGAAAAATACTGCTTTTAAATGGCGAAAAGTTCTTTTCGTTTACGCACGGTTTGACAAAAAAACTCCCTTGTGCAGTGCTAGAATACCTGTGATGTTTTCTGGAAAGGATGATTTACAAATGAACAAATCCCTGCCAAAACCGCTGAAAAAGCGTAGCGGCAAGAAGCGCAGTTTTTTTAGCGGACAAGCTGCGCCACAAATCAAAAAGTACATATTTTCAACCATGGCATTAAAATGCGTATGTGCATTTTTCATGTCACGGACAGCCTTTATAGGTGGAGCATCCCCGCTTGGTTTTTCACTCTTTGCCGCAAGCTTTGGCAGCAGCGGAAGCTATGCCTGTGCATTAAGTGCCGTTCTGGGACTCGTGTTTTCAGGCAAGGGGCTATCCGTAATCGGTAAATACATAATTGCAATTATCCTTTATTCACTTATACAAGAGAGGTTTATGCCGCAAAAGTTTAAAACTCCACCGCTAAATGCCCTGACCGGCAGTCTGTGCATGCTGGTATCGGGGTTCTTTCTGTTGTTTGCGGATATAACACTGGGCGGATATCCGCTTATTTATGACAGTGTCGTACTTATTGTAGAGTCTGCTACAATATGGATAAGTGTTCTGGCATTCAGCATCGCCTTGCCGCTTGTTACAAGTATTGCTCTGCGCCGTAGCCTTACCCCTGAGGAAACTGTGTCGTTGGCACTGTTTGCAGGAGGAGTCTTGTGCGGTTTCGGGAGTCTTGGCATACCGGGGGTTTTTTCCGTAACAGGAACACTGTGTGTTTTGTGCGTCCTCCTCTTTGCAGTACGCTTTGGCAGCATGCAGGGCTGCAGTGCAGGAATAATCATGGGAATTGTATGCTGCCTCAGCCGTGGCAGAATAGATGCCTGTGCTGCCTCCTTTGCACTGAGCGGACTTTGCGCAGGCTATTTTTCCAAATACGGCAGATGGTCTGCGTGCATTTCCTTTATCATGGCTAATGCAGTGGTTACCATTTTGTCAAACGGCTCTACAG
>SVJI01000004.1 GCA_015069065.1 Oscillospiraceae bacterium
GCAGATTTGTTCATGCATAGATTGAACTACATCAAAATTGCACTCGTTTTCAAGTGTCTGCGTAAGTGCGTTTGTAAAAACTTCTTTCTGTTCAGAAACAGACATAGGTGCCTCTGTTTTAAAAAGCGCATCAATAAGTGCTTCCTGCATGGTAGAAATGTTTTTCAGATAGAACAGAGCATTATAAATATTACTGCTTCTGTCATCAAAGGCGGGGAACATAAATCCAACTTCGGGATTAGCTACAATCTGGGGAGTAATAAAAGTGTGGAATTCCTTTTCCTCTTTAATGTAGCAAAGCTCTGACTTACTCTCCTTTACAGGGCATACACAGCAAAGTATATAGGAAAACACGTCTGTAGAGTCTGCGCTGCCTACACTGCCGTCAGTTCCTTTATAAGGAACATCATATGTATCTGCAGCGAGGAGTATAACGTAATTACCATCCATAATCACATTTTGAATCACAGTATTAAAAAGCTTTTCGCGCGCCTCTTCGTCTGCAAGGGAACTGTTTCGCAATGTCATGAGAAGTCTGTGTTCATCGCTGTCTGTGACCTGCTTTGTAGAAAAAGTAATATCTGTCAGGTTTTTTCCTATGCCGCCGGAGAGCGTTTTCTTTATTACTGCGAGGAATTTTTCCTTTTCGCCCTGAGGCATCAGTGCAACAGAGCTGTCAATACGGGAGATAATTTCTTTCTGTTGGTTAACAAAGCATCCGTATATTCTGCTTATGCAACTTCTGTCACCGTTAAGACGGCGGCGTATTTCATTGATTTCCTTTTGAATCATACAATAACCTCACTAAAAACAAACTGCCTATTCGACATTTTACCACTGTTTGTGTCTGTTTTCAAGTAGCACATTGCACGAAAATAATAATTTTGAGAAAAACCTCAACTATTTTGTCAATTTGCATCGAAAAAAACATATTGATTTTCACCTGTGTTTATTATAAAATTTAGTTGGAGGTGGTCAAATAATGGCAATTAAGAACTTTTCAAACATTATACCTGAAATATACGAATTATCTGAAAAATGTCTGGCAAACGGAACTATAGATAAAGAGCTTTACGATATACACCATGTAAACAGAGGACTGCGCGATTTGAACGGAAAAGGAGTTGTAACGGGGCTTACTGAGATTTCTACCATTGTTTCCTCTAAAACTTCAGGCGGTAAAAGTTTGCCGTGTGATGGAGAGCTTTATTACCGAGGCATACATATAGATAGTCTGGTTAGCGGATTCCTCGGTGATGACAGATTTGGATTTGAAGAAACAATTTATTTGCTTTTGTTCGGTGAATTGCCTGATTGTAGGCAGTTGGATGAATTCAAGCAGCTGCTTGTAGAATACAGAGCATTACCCAGAAATTTTGTACGCGATGTTGTTATGAAGGCACCCAACAACGATATCATGAATTCATTGGCAAGAAGTGTTCTTACTCTCTACTCATATGATAAAAATGCAAATGATACTTCTGTTCCTAACGTACTGCGTCAGTGCATACAGCTGATATCAAACTTTCCCTCACTTGCGGTTTATGCGTATCAGGCGTATAATCACTATATTAAAAAGAAAAGCTTATACATCCACCATCCTGTGGCAGATAAGTCCATTGCCGAAAATATCTTAATATTGCTCCGTCAGGATTCAAAATATACCGCATTGGAAGCAAAATTACTTGATTTGGCATTGGTGCTTCATGCAGAGCATGGCGGAGGCAATAACTCTACATTTACAACGCATGTTGTAACTTCCTCCGGTACGGATACCTATTCCTCCGTTGCCGCATCTTTATGTTCTTTAAAGGGACCAAAGCACGGCGGTGCAAATATCAAGGTTTGCCAGATGTTTGATGATATTAAAAAGAATGTCAAAAATTGGGAAGATTTTGATGAGATTTCAGCATATCTTTCAAAAATCCTTGAAAAGGAAGCCTTTGACAAAAGCGGTCTCATTTATGGCATGGGGCATGCAGTTTATTCTATTTCTGACCCTCGTGCAGAGGTTTTCAAAAAGTATGTCGGACTTCTTTCAAAGGAAAAGGGGATGGAGAAAGAATTCAACCTTTACAATAATGTAGCAGCAGCTGCAACATGGCTTATTGCTCAAAAGAGGAAAATTTACAAGGGAGTAAGCCCGAATATTGACTTTTACAGCGGTTTTGCTTACTCCATGATGAATTTACCTCAGGAGCTTTATACGCCTATTTTCGCAGTTGCCAGAATTGCAGGGTGGAGCGCACACCGCATTGAGGAGATTATTAACGGTAATAAAATAATAAGGCCTGCATATAAGGCGGTTGCTTCTGTTAAGAAATACGTTCCTATCACTGAAAGAAATACTAAATAATAGTTGACCTTATAAAATATTTGAGGTATAATATTCATATAAAAGACTCGGTTAATTTTATTAAGAAAGGCATTGGCGATTTATATGAAAAAAACAGTTAAAGTTTTATTATGTCTGTCAGCATCTTTTTTGATGTCTACAGCAGTCTTTGCTGAAAAAATTGAACTTTACGCACTCGACGGCAGGAGCTTGTTCGTTGACGAGGGACAGGTTGAAATTTATACTGCTGAGGGAATGGGTTGGTATATTGATAAACCTGTGACAATGTATGCACAGGATGGAAGAACAATAGTTATCCCTGCCGATAAGGTAGAGGCCTATAAAAATGTCGGCTGGTTCCTTAAGGAGGAACTTGACGGTAATGATTCAATAGCTCAACCCGATTCAACGGATTCATCCGTAACTGTTACACCTGATACAGATACATCAAGTCCTGCCAAGGATGAGACGATTTTTGTAAAATATACTGACGGAACAGTTGTAAAAGTCCCTACTGAACATTTGAAGATGTACGAAGCCCTCGGTTGGGTTAAGGCAGATGGTAGTAGTAGCACAACTGTTACTATGTACAATTCTGACGGTGTGGCAAAGGAAGTGCCCGCTGATGAAGTGGAGAAGTATAAGCTTGCGGGCTGGGTTACAACTGCTCCTGCCGGTGAATATGTAACGTTGTATTATCATGACGGCACAACAAAAGAGGTACTTAAGTCGTCGGTTGAAAGTTATAAGGCACAGGGCTGGTACAGCGCATACGATGAGGCAGTTTATGCCTATGCTGCTTTTGGTGACGGCGGTGAGAATCCTGGCGCAGTTGCACTCCTTGAAAACAAAAAGTATGAGCTTGCTTTCAATACTGTGCAGGATGCTGTAGATAAAATTGAAAATACTGAATCAGAGTATGTTTCTATGCTTTATTACCTGCGTTCAACTGTTACTGACACATGGAGAGAGGCTGCTAATTCTCCGCTTGGTTTTATTAACTATTGGTTCAATGAAAAGGACGGAAAGAGAATTATAGTATTTGAATACAGAAATATAAGTAATAGCAGAATCCAGTCATTCAGAATCAATTTTGACATTTGTGATAAAGACGGTAATGTTATTGAAACAAATTCAGGCTCTTATTTTGTAAATAACCTTCAAATGACTCCGTGTGAGAAGAAGAGAGTTGCCTGGATAATAAAGTCGGGTGAGGAAGCTGCTTCTATAAAAAATCTTAAGGTTAACGAAGTAGTATTTTCAGACGGCACTTCATGGCGTGCCTCCAACTAAAGTGTTTTAGGAACGTAATTTTAATATATAGGGATTGTTTATTAACAATCCCTTGTATTTTTTGAGGTGTATTATGAATATTGATGAATTGAGAGAGCTTATAAATTATCACAGTAATTTATACTATACGCTGGATGAACCGCAGATAAGCGATTTTGAATATGACGAGCTTATGAATAAGCTCAAACAATTGGAAAAAGAGAATCCTGAATTGATTACACCTGATTCGCCTACACAGAGAATTGGTGGACAAGTTCTTGATGGTTTTGAAAAAGTAACGCATACTGTTCAGATGCAGAGCTTAAATGATGTTTTCGACAGAGAAAGTGTCGTGGAATTTGGAAAAAAGACGGAAGCTGCTGTTGATGGAAATGTTGAATATATAACAGAACTCAAGATTGACGGTCTCAGTGTATCTCTTGAATATCGCAACGGCTATTTCTTCCGCGGGTCAACAAGGGGGGACGGAATTACAGGTGAGGATGTTACCGAAAATTTGAAAACCATAAGAAATATCCCCTTAAAGATTAAGGATGCGCTCCCGTACCTTGAAGTACGTGGCGAGGTTTTTATGCCCCATGCGAGCTTTAATGCATTAAACAAGCTTCAGGAAGAAACGGAGCAAAAACCGTTTAAAAATCCGAGAAACGCTGCAGCAGGCTCGCTCAGACAGCTTGACAGTTCAATTGCTGCACAAAGGAAACTTGATATATTTGTTTTTAATATACAGCAAATAGAGGGAAAAGAAATCAGTACCCATAAAGAGGGACTTGAATATTTAGCATATCTGGGATTTAAGACCATTCCTGAAATCCCTGTTTCTTCCGATATCGAAGATGCTTTCGCAGAGGTTGAACGGATAGGGGATATGCGCGATTCATTGGATTTTGATATTGATGGTGCAGTTATAAAGGTAAATTCCCTTGCGCAAAGAGAAATCCTTGGTTCTACTGCCAAATGCCCTAAATGGGCAGTAGCGTATAAATACCCGCCGGAAATTAAGGAAACAAAATTACTGGATATTGTTGTTCAGGTAGGTCGTACAGGCGTTCTTACTCCTAATGCAGTGCTGGAAAGCGTACGTCTGGCGGGGACAACTGTTTCCAGAGCAACTCTTCACAATATCGACTATATACAGGAAAAGGATATTCGCATTGGAGATACCGTTCTCGTTCAAAAGGCGGGTGATATCATCCCCGAGGTCGTAAGTGTGGTGACAAACAAACGTACAGGCGAGGAGTCTGTTTTTAAAATGCCTCAGCGTTGTCCTGTTTGCGGTGCAGCCGTTTACAGGGAGGACGGAGAAGCAGCAGTAAGGTGTACAGGCAGTGCATGCAGTGCGCAGCTCGCGCGCAATATTATACACTTTGCCTCCCGTGACGCAATGGATATTGAGGGATTAGGGCCTGCATTGGTAGAAAAGCTTCTTGAAAACGGCTTAATTTCCTCTGTATGCGATTTATATAAGCTTGACGTTGAAACAGTTGCAGGACTTGATAAAATGGGCATGAAAAGTGCTGAAAATCTGGTATCAGCAATTGAAAAATCAAAGAAAAATGACTTGTCACGCTTGATTTTCGCCCTTGGAATACGCCACGTAGGAGCGCGTAATGCAAAAATTCTAGCAATGCATTTTCTAACGCTCGATGCTCTTATGGATGCTGATGAAGAAAGCATCTCTAGTATTGATGAAATCGGTACAGTTATTGCAAAGAGTCTGGTTAACTTCTTTAATCAGTCCCAAAATGTTCAAATGATAGAAAATCTACGTGAAAGCGGACTTAACTTTAAATGCAACGAGTCAGTCTCAGAGGGCATATTTACAGGAAAGACGTTTGTTCTTACAGGAACGCTCCCCAGCATGACACGAAGTGAGGCATCTAAGCTTATTTCCGACAACGGAGGAAAGGTTTCATCATCTGTGAGTAAGAAAACACATTACGTTCTGGCAGGTGAGGATGCAGGCAGTAAGCTTGACAAGGCAAATGCATTAGGAATCACTGTTATAACGGAAGATGAATTTAAAAATATGTTAAGCGGCAGGTAAAAGGTTTATGAGGAAAATTGATGCAAAAATAATAAAAGATACAGTAAAACAGCTTTTTTTAGACTGTAATTATTTTATTGGTGATGATGTTAAGAATGCACTTAAAAGTGCATTCTTAACTGAAACCTCGCCTGTTGGCAGAGAGGTTATTCGACAGATTCTTGAAAATGATGAAATAGCCGCACGGGAACATATACCGATGTGTCAGGACACAGGTATGGCAGTTTTGTTTGTTGAATACGGCGATAAGGTAGTCATAGAAAACGGCAGCTTTGCAAAAGCGGTTGAGGATGGCGTCAGAGAGGCTTATAAGGACGGATTTTTAAGAAAAAGTATAGTTTCCGACCCTGTTTTTGAAAGAAAAAATACAGGAGATAACACCCCGCCTGTAATTCATACAACGATTGTAGAGGGAGAAAATATTAGAATAACTGCAGGTGGTAAAGGGTTTGGCAGTGAAAACATGTCGCAAATTAAAATGTTTTCTCCGTCAGCAGGAATAGATGGTGTAAAGGAATTTATTCTGGATACAGTCCGCCATGCAGGCCCTAATCCCTGTCCGCCCATTGTTGTCGGTGTTGGTATCGGCGGAACATTTGAAATGTGTGCACAACTTGCAAAAAAGGCTACTTTCAGAAGTATCGATATTCGAAATAACGATACAAAATACCTCCAAATAGAAGAAGAGCTTCTTAACGATATAAATAAAATGGGATTTGGTCCGGCAGGATTAGGCGGCAGAACAACCGCACTTGCAGTAAATATAGAAACTATGCCTACTCATATTGCCGGAATGCCTGTGGCTGTTAATATATGCTGCCATGCTGCACGGCATAAGACTGCGGTAATTTAGGAGGAATTGACATGGTTAAAAGGATATCGCTTCCCATAACACAGGAAGATATCTCTTCACTTAGAGTAGGGGATAATGTTCTCTTATCAGGGCGTATTATTACAGGGCGTGATGCGGCACATAAGCGACTTTATGAGCTTGCTGCGCAAGGGAAAGAATTGCCGGTAGATATCAGTGGTCAGATTATATATTATGTAGGACCTGCCCCCGCAAAACCGCCCCGCAGCATAGGACCTGCAGGTCCAACATCAAGCTACAGAATGGATAAATATACCCCGTTACTTCTTGACAGTGGTCTCAAAGGGATGATTGGTAAAGGGATTAGAAGTAAAGAGGTTATTGACTCCATGATAAAAAACAAAGCTATTTATTTTGCTGCGATAGGCGGTGCCGCCGCACTCATTTCTCAATCGATAAAGGAAAGTCGGATTCTTTGCTATGAGGATTTAGGTACAGAGTCAATATGTGAGTATGTGGTTGAGGACTTTCCCTGTATAGTGGCAATTGATTCATACGGAAATAATATTTATGAAGATGCCTCTCGTAAATATAGCATTGTTCCTTAAATTTTACCGAAAAATACTAAAAACATCTTGCCTTTAAGCAATATATATAGTATAATATAATCACAAGGACACCAATTTATATTTAGGAGGGCTTAATATGATAAATGTTATTATCGGCGAAAAAGGTACCGGCAAAACTGCAAGACTTATTGAAGCAGTACATAATGCAGAGCAGGCTGCTACAGGCAGTGTGGTTTTCATCAACAAGGGTAAGAGACATGTGTTAGATCTCTCACATAAGGTTAGACTTGTTGACACCGAAGAATATGGCGTAGCTTCCTATGATGAATTTTTCGGCTTTGTTTGTGGAATACTTTCTCAGAATTATGATATTGCTCATATCTTTATCGACAGCATTACAAAGATTGTTAATGACGATATGGTTGCGCTTGAAAAGTTCCTCGACAAAGTAAATGTTGTAGCAGAGCAGAATAATGCTGAAATTCAGATAATTCTCAGCATGAATCCTGACAGTGCTTCAGACGGAATTAAAAAGTACGTTAAATAAGAAAATTTAAGCTCCTCTTTTCCGTTATTTACGGAGAAGGGGAGCTTGATTGCTTAGAGGGGGAATTCCCACACTCGATAAGTGTATGAATTCCCCCTCTTTAATTTATAAAAATTTATTCAGTTCCGAACAATCTGTCACCGGCATCGCCAAGTCCAGGGAGTATGTATCCCTTTTCATTTAATCTGTCATCAAGCACTCCCAGATATATATTAACATCAGGATGGGTATCAAGTACCTTTTTGCAACCTACTTCTGCACCTACAATACATAAAACCTTAATGTTTTTTGCACCTTTTTCTTTCAAAAGTGTAATTGCTGCAGCTAAACTTCCGCCCGTTGCCAACATCGGGTCAAGCACAAACACAGTTCTTTCTGAGATATCACTGGGGAGATTGCAATAATACTGTTCAGGTTCCAATGTGTCATGGTTGCGGCACATACCGATATGACCGATTTTCGCAGCAGGAAGTATAGTAAGCATTCCGTCAACCATACCCAGACCTGCTCTCAGAATGGGAACAAGAACAGGCTTCTCAGATGTAATCATATGGCATTTTGCAGTCATAAGTGGGGTAGGAACATCTACAGGAGTTGTTTTCATATCCCTGGTAGCCTCGTAACAAATAAGCATTGCAATTTCACTTACAAGCTCACGGAAAGCCTTTCCGTCTGTGTCTTTATGACGCAGTATAGCAAGCTTGTGTGAAATAAGAGGGTGATTCATTACTGTAAGATTTTTCATTTTAGCACCATCCTTTTCTTTTGTATATAAACATTATACTCCCGATACTTTTATTTGTCTATATTTTTATTTTGTTTTTGGTTTTGAAATGAGTGCCGCCAGAAGAGCGAATACTACTGCTGCAGCTATTCCACCCGCAGTTGCGGATAGTCCGCCTGTGAATATTCCCAAAAAACCATTTTTCCCAATGGCTTTCTTTACTCCTTCAAACAAGGTATAACCAAACCCTGTCAAGGGAACTGTCGCACCTGCACCTGCAAAATCAACTAGCTTTCCATAAATTCCGACTAATGATAATATTACGCCTGAACACACATATCCTGTCAAAAGCTTTGCGGGGGTAAGTGCAGTTTTGTCAATAAAAATCTGTCCGATAGCACAAAAAATGCCACCTACCATAAATGCTTTTATATAATCCACAATATCAGCTCCTTACATAGCTATTATTGCAGTTTATAACTGGATTTATTCTTTGTTCATCATACTTTCTCTGAATGATTGCCTGTACTCACTGGGGGATAGACCAAGATGCTTTTTAAATATGTCATTAAATCGCTGCTGTGCACTGAAACCAACAGAAGATGCAATATCTCCAACCTTTAAATTCGTATCCTCTAAAAGCTCTTTCGCTTTTTCAATTCTTACACCGAGCAGGTACTGAATAGGGCTTATATCGTAGCATTTTTTAAATGCACGCGCAAAATGACTTGTAGATATATATACATATCCTGCTATGTCGGATAATGAAATATCGGTATTGTAATTTTTGTCAATGTAAGTTTTAGCGGATTCTAAAATCTCATAAAGCTTGTTTCCTTTAGTAGCCAGATTAGTTTCCCAATGGGTTCTCAGGCTCCTGCTTAACCATACAAAAAGCTCCATAGTCAAAAGTCTGCATAAAAATTCGCTTTCGCCATCAGATGACTTGTTCTCATGCAAAATCTGTTGCATAATTGCCGCAATGTTTGAGCAATAATTGTTAGAAATTGAGAAAAAGGAGCCGTTATTCGTGCTTTCAGAAATAAACGACAAGAAATCACTCATACTTATATTTGAATATTTGTCATGGTTTCCCATTGCAAAGGAAAATTTTAATACAATGAATCTGCAAGGCCTTGTACATTCAATTTTCAAATAATGCGGAATCTGGGGCTTAATTAGTATCAGGTCATTTGTGCGAACACTGATTGTTGAATCTCCGATATAATAAGTACCGCGGTCTATTTCCTGCATGTAAACAAGCTCAAATTCGTCATGCACACTTATATGGTCAGGGTGGTGCTGTGCATCCATAATTTTTTGCACTGATTTTACAACAACAGGAAGTCCTGTTTCTGAATCAAGAATATTTTGCCACAATCTTGGAAATTCACTCATGTGATATCACCTTTTAAAAAATATTTGAACTTATTATACTATAGATATTTACAAATTGCAAATAAATATGTTAAAATAGTAGAAGTAATAAATTAGGAGGGCTATGACATAATGCAGAAAAAATATAAAAGAGTGCTTATCAAGTTAAGTGGTGAGGCACTTGCAGGAGAAAAAGGTTTCGGCCTTGACGAAAAGACACTTGACAGTATTGCATCCACTATTAAAGAATGTACCGATATGGGAGTGGAGATAGCGGTCGTTGTAGGCGGAGGCAATTTCTGGAGAGGCAGAACAGGGGAGAATATGGAACGTACCAGAGCAGACCACATGGGAATGCTCGCAACTGTTATAAACTCTCTTGCTCTTTGTGATGCTTTTGAAAGACATGGAATAAATACACGTGTACAAACTGCAATTGAGATGCGCCAGATTGCAGAAACATATGTAAGGGGAAGAGCTATTCGCCATCTTGAAAAAGGAAGAGTTGTAATTTTTGGATGCGGTACAGGAAATCCGTTCTTCTCGACTGACACAACGGCTGCTCTGCGTGCGGCTGAAATTGACGCTGATGCAATACTTCTTGCTAAGAAGGTTGACGGCGTATATGACAGTGACCCCGCGAAAAATCCTGATGCAGTAAAATTTGATTCAATATCATACATAGATGTTCTTAATAAAGGCTTAGGAGTCATGGACACAACTGCAACTTCATTGTGTATGGATAATAAAATGCCTATAAGAGTATTTGGACTTTCTGAACCCGGAAATATAAAGCGTGTACTTGAAGGTGAAGAGATAGGAACTCTTGTTTATGCATAAATCTTGTTTTGACAAATATTTTATATAATGGAGGAAATTTAAAGATGAAAAACGATTACCCTGAACTTAATCAAAAAATTGAAAAGGCTATAAACTATTATGTAGAAGACCTTGGTTCTATACGTGCAGGCAGAGCAAATACTACTGTATTGAACAAAATCAGTGTTGACTACTACGGCACAATGACACCGGTTCCGCAGGTGGCTGCAGTATCCACCCCCGATGCCAGAACTATCGCTATACAGCCTTGGGATGCATCCTTGGTTAGAGAGATTGAAAAGGCTATTCTTGCATCTGAACTGGGAATAAATCCTCAGAATGACGGAAAGACGATTCGTCTTTCTTTCCCTCAGCTCACTGAGGACCGTCGTAAGGAACTTACAAAAACAGTTGCTAAGAAAGCAGAAGATTGTAAGGTTGTTGTACGCGGTATAAGAAGAGATGAGATTGAAAAATACAAGGCAATGAAGAAAAAGAGTGAAATTACCGAAGATGACCTTAAGAATATTGAAAAGGATATTCAGGACGTCATTGATGCACAGATTAAAGAAATTGATAAAATAGCCGAAAAGAAAAATAAAGAAATTATGGAAATATGATTATGCTGAAAAATTTGTTTAAAAAACCGGAGCATAAGGTGGACTTTGAAAATTTACCGCAGCATATTGGCATTATTATGGATGGGAATGGCCGCTGGGCGAAAAAACGCGGCCTGCCTCGTTCCAGCGGCCATGCTGCAGGGGCAAAAACTTTTGAAAGAATTGTTGAAGATGCAGGGAATATAGGCATAAAGATAGTTACTGTATATGCCTTTTCTACTGAAAACTGGAGTCGTCCTAAAGAAGAGGTCAATGCTTTGATGGCATTGTTAGAGGATTATCTCGACCATGGTTTGGAGCGTCTTTCAAACCGTGATGTGAAGATTCATTTTATAGGTGACATGAGTGCATTTTCCGACGAGTTTCAAAAGAAGCTTTGCCACATGGAAAAGACCACTTATAACAATAGTGGTCTTTTACTTAATGTAGCACTTAATTATGGCGGCAGAAATGAAATAACAAATGCCGTCAGAATTATTGCGGAAAAAGTTAAAGATGGTGAACTATCCTGCAGTGATATAACTGAAGAAACAATTTCAGAGCATCTTTACACCTCCGGACAAGCGGACCCTGACCTTATAATCAGACCAAGCGGAGAATACCGTTTAAGTAATTTTTTACTTTGGCAGAGTGCGTACAGTGAATTCTGGTATTCAAATTGTCTGTGGCCTGATTTTACCAAAGAAGATTTATTGAAGTCTATTTCTGACTTCCAGAAAAGAAACAGAAGATTTGGAGGAGTTTAATTTTCTCCTGAAAGGACGTATTTCTATGAAACAAAGAGTAATTAGCTCTTTATTTGGGATAATATTACTTATATTGGTTTTAATGGGGAATCAATATGTATTTGATTTTGTAGTAACACTAATAACAATGACGGCAATTTATGAAGTAATAAATGCCGTAGGACTTAAGGAATTCAGACGAATGACAGCAGTTGCACTATTAATGCCGCCTGCTCTTATGCTGACATCTTATATATCCACTGAATATTTATCCGGCGTGGTGTTTCTCTTTGTTGCAGCTTTTTTACTGCTCATGCTTTTTGATCATAAGCGTTATATTTTTGAAAAAGCAGCATTGTTTATTGCAATTTCTTTGATGATATCTTTATCATTTCTTTACGTTTCTCTTATCCGCAGACTTGGAAACGGAAATCTGGATATCTGGGTATTATTGATAGGTTGTTGGATTACGGATACATGTGCATACTTCACAGGCTATTTTGCAGGTAAACATAAGCTCGCGCCTGAAATCAGTCCTAAAAAAACTATAGAAGGCTCAATTGGCGGAATTATCGGCGTAACTGTGATTTTAACTGCATATGCACATATTGCGGCAAATATATTAGGTAATGTGTCCGTAAATACACTCTCTGCTGTTATAACAGGTCTTGTATGTGGAGTTATTTCCCAATTTGGTGACCTGTGTGCATCAATAATCAAGAGAGAACATAATATTAAGGATTTTGGAAATATTATGCCCGGTCACGGCGGTGTTATGGACAGATTTGACAGTTTCCTTTTTGTTGCACCTGTAGTTTACTATATTTTAAAATTTTCTCCCATATTTTACTAATGAGTAGGTAATTTGAATGAAAAAAATATCGGTACTGGGTTCTACAGGCTCAATAGGCACTCAAACACTGGACGTTGTTGATATAACAGGTCAGTATGAAGTTTTTGCACTAAGTGCCCATTCTAATGTAGAACTTTTAGAAAAACAAATACGAAAATATAAACCGTCAGTCGTATGTATGACAGATGAGAATGCAGCATCCGACCTGCGGGTGCGTGTTAAGGATACTCCCGTAAAGGTACTCTCTGGTATAGATGGAGCGTGTGAATGTGCTTCGTGCGACGAGGTTGACACAGTTGTTACTGCTATAGTCGGTATAGCAGGATTAAAGCCAACCTTAAGTGCTATCAGAAGCGGTAAGAGAATTGCTTTGGCAAATAAGGAGACTCTTGTTACAGCGGGAGAAATTGTAATGAGAGAGGCTTCTTTAAATAACGTTGAGATACTGCCTGTAGACAGCGAACACAGTGCAATATTTCAATCTATTGCTAATCAGGGTAAGTTTTTGAACAGAATTATAATAACGGCGTCAGGAGGACCTTTCTTTGGCAAAACACGCGAAGAACTTGAAAATGTTACTCCGGAAATGGCTTTGAAACACCCGAATTGGAGCATGGGCGCAAAAATAACGATAGATAGTGCTACTTTAGTTAATAAAGGACTGGAAATAATCGAAGCAATGCATCTGTTTGGTCTGCCTGTTGATAAGATTCAACCCATCGTTCACAGAGAGAGTATAATTCACTCCATGGTTGAGTTTTGTGACGGAAGCATTATTGCCCAAATGGGTGTTGCGGATATGAAATTACCCATAAGTTACGCTTTATCATATCCCAAAAGAACTGTTCCTGTCTGTAAAGCACTTGACCTTGTCGGTGTTGGAAAACTAAGCTTCTTTGATATTGATTATAGAACTTTTCCATCAATTGATTTGGCAAAAAAAGCTGCTGAATCGGGTGGAGTTATGTGTGCTGTGTATAACGGTGCTAACGAGGCAGCTGTTGAACTGTTTCTCGGTGGAAAATGTAAATTTACTGCTATTACAGAACTAATAGAGAAAGCGATGGACAGAGCGCCCAAAACTCAAAATCCTGAACTGGAAGATATATTTATGGCAGATATGTTTGCCAGAAAAATAGTAAAGGAATGTTGTTAATTGGCAATACTTATAACTATAATTGGATTTGGAATCATGATATTTCTCCATGAACTAGGTCATTTTATAACGGCAAAGCGTTTCGGCGTATTAGTGCATGAATTTGCTATTGGTATGGGACCGAAGTTATTTTCTTTTGGAAAAGGAGAGACGAAATATTCATTACGTCTTCTGCCAATCGGAGGCTATGTTAAGCTTGAAGGAGAAAACGACACGCAGGAAAACGATAATCCGAGGGCATTCTCAAACCTGCCGCCTTTAAAGAGAATAATTATTCTTGTGTCAGGTGCTTTGATGAATGTGGTTTTAGGATTTATAATTTTTCTGTGTATAAATATGAGTATAGGCATAACTCCGTCGGTAATTGATAAAATCCCCGATGAATTTGTTTCAAAGCAGATTCATCTTAAATCCGGCGACGAAATAATAAGGCTTGACAACACCAGAATCCATATGCATGACGATGTGTCTTTATTTATGGGGAGATATAATGGAGACAAAACTATTGATATTACAGTCAAACGTGACGGCAACCTGGTTAAGATTAGTGATTTTCAACCTATAAAAACGGACACAGGTTATATGCTAGGTGTACAGTTTGTACATGAAAATTCATCATTTTTGCGCAGCGCGCAGTTTGCCGTTTATGATACCATCTACATTACAAAAGCTGTTTTATTTGCGCTTTTGGACTTATTTACCGGCAAAGTGGGTGTAAACACACTTTCAGGTCCTGTGGAAATAGTTTCGGTGGTGGGGAGTGTAACTTCACAGCAAAGCCCATATACCTATCTTTCTGTACTGATGCTATTTGCAATGATTACAGTTAATTTAGGTGTGTTCAATCTGCTTCCGTTTCCCGCACTTGACGGTGGTAGTATTGTGTTTGCACTGTATGAACTTATAACAAAAAAGAAAATTAAAAGCGAAGTCATTGGCTACGCAACGATGGTCGGCTTTGCACTTATGATGCTTCTGGCACTGTATGTAACGGCAGGAGATATTATTGATTTAGTGAAATAACCCTTGAAAGGATGATTACAAATGAGCAGAACACTGGCAAGAGAAGACGCTTTTAAATTGGTTTTTGAAATGGAATTGACTCAGATAACAGCAGATGAAGCGATAAATTATCTTTTTGATACAGTGGATAAAACAAATGAAATGTGGTCGCAGGAGTTTATATCTGCTGCTAACCGCAAGTATATCGAATCAATCGTTAAAGGAATAGAAGAAAAGAAAGCTCAATTAAATAAAATGATTGAGCCAACTTTAAAGGATTGGACCATAGAACGCCTTTCAAAGGTTAATCTGGCAATTTTACAACTTGCATTGTACGAAATTACATTTATGGACGATATCCCTGTAAAAGTATCTATCAACGAAGCAGTTCAGTTGGCAAAAAAATATGCCGGAAATGAATCCGGTTCCTTTATAAACGGAGTTTTGGGTACGTTAATAAAGAATTCTGAAAGGGATTGATTCTTATGACTGATAGCAGGCGTATTGCTACTGTTACTCAGATTAATAATTATATAAAAGCTATTCTTGATAAAGTACCGGTACTTCAAAATGTCTGGATAAAGGGAGAAATAAGCAATTTTAAACTTCATTCCTCCGGACACATATACCTTACGCTCAAGGATGAGGGTGCTGTTCTAAAAGCAGTGATGTTTAAAAGTGCTGCAGCCAGCTTGAAATTTAAGCCCGCTGACGGAATGAAGATATTGGCCAGAGGAAGAATCAGCGTTTATGAAGCAGGCGGACAATATCAGATGTATATAGAGGAAATGGAAGCAGAGGGAACAGGTGACCTATATGCGAAGTTTGAAGAACTTAAAAAAAGGCTCTCTGACGAAGGACTTTTTGACGAGAAAAGAAAAAAGCCCATTCCAACATTTCCGGCGAAAATAGGAATTGTTACGAGTCCCACAGGTGCAGCTATAAGAGACATGGTTAATGTGCTTCGGAGAAGATGCCCTATGGTAAGTGCCGTAATATATCCATGCCTTGTGCAAGGGGAAAATGCCTCAAGGAGTATAGTAGAGGGTATAGAGTATTTTAATTCACATAAAAATGTCGATGTTATAATAGTAGGACGAGGCGGAGGCTCTATAGAGGATTTATGGGCTTTCAATGAGGAGATTACCGCACGCGCAGTTGCAGCATCGCTCATTCCTGTGATTTCTGCAGTGGGGCATGAAATTGATTTTACAATATGTGATTTTGTCGCAGACTTAAGAGCACCCACACCGTCTGCTGCAGCAGAACTTGCCGTTCCTGATATTATTGAATTGAAAAGGGCTATTGATTCGTATTCCAACAGACTATCAATTTCATTAAAGAGTAAACTTGATTCTCAATACAGGCAGTTGGAACTACTTTCTAAAAGAAGTGTATTTACAAGGTTCAATAAAATACTTGAGGAAAGAGAACAGACAATTGATTTTATGTTTGACAGATTTTTGAATGCATATAAAAACAAAGCAGAAGTTGCCGAAAAACTCTTTAGCGCGCTTTGCGGCAAGCTTTCAGCACTTAATCCGCTTTCTATTTTTGAACGTGGATATTGTACTGCGTTAAAAGACGGTAAAGCCATAAATTGCATCAATCAGGTTGAAACAGGCGATAAAATTATACTTAGGGTAACGGACGGTGAACTGGATTGCGACGTTATCAACAGGAGGAGTTTGGAATGAAATTCGAAGAAGCTATGAAAGGTCTTGAAGAAATAGTAAAAAAACTTGAAAGTGGGGAAACCACACTGGACGAGTCAATGGAATTGTTCGAAAAAGGTGTCAGCTTGTCACGGGTTTGTCAAAAACTATTGAGTGAAGCACAGTTTAAAGTGACAAAACTTATTTCTGAGAGTGAAACAGAAGTTGATTTTAATACGGAGAATGCATAATGGAATTTCGGGATACTTTTGAATATTATCTTAATAAAGTAAATAATAGGCTTAACTTGCTACTAGAGGATAAGACAGGAAAAATTTATGATGCAATGAGATATAGCCTGTATGCTGGCGGGAAGAGAATACGACCTGTACTGGCACTTGCATGCTGCGATTCCTTAAATGGAGATATAGAGGCGGCATTGTGTTACGGTTGCGCCATAGAAATGATCCATACATATTCCCTTATCCATGATGACCTGCCATGTATGGATGATGATGACCTGCGTCGAGGAAAGCCTACAAACCACATCGTTTTTGGAGAAGATGTTGCCGTTCTTGCTGGTGATGCGTTATTAAATTTTGCATGTGAAAGCATACTAAATTCTAATATCACAGATTCAAGGATGAGTATTGAAGCACTGAAAGTAATTTACTCCGCATCGGGCGCGGACGGTATGATTGGCGGTCAGGTGCTTGACATGGAGGCAGAAAAGAAAGAAACTGACGTACAGCAGCTTGTCAAACTGCACAGAATGAAAACAGGGGCTCTTATTTGTGCCTCTGCTTCGGTAGGTGCAATCAGTGCAGGAAAAGATAAGAATACCTTTTCTGAATATGCATCATCATTAGGCCTTGCATTTCAAATCAGGGATGACATACTTGATATTGAGAGTGATTCAAAAACTTTTGGTAAGCCCGTCTTAAGTGATGAGAAAAACAATAAAACAACATATGTGAAATTGTTTGGTATTGACGGCGCTAAACAATTGCTTAAAGAAGAAACTGACAAAGCAATTGAATCAATAGAATTTCTTGGTGAAAAGGGCAGATTCCTTAAGGAATTTGCAACTTATCTTCTGAATAGAGAAAATTAACATAAGGAGCATAATATGTTCGATAAATTAGCATTTATAGAAGAGCGATATGAGGAACTTTCCCAAAAAATCAGCGATCCAATGGTAATTGCTGACCAGAATCGATGGAGAAAATTGTGTAAAGAAAGCTCAGATATAACACCGATAGTAGAAAAATACAGAGACTATAAGTCTGCAAAGTCCGCAATTGACGATGCCAGAGATATGCTCGAAGAAAATTCGGAAAAAGAATTTGAAGAGATGCTCTTGGCAGAAATAGAGGAAAACAAAGCTAAAATTTCTGTAATAGAGGAAGAACTGAAAATACTTCTTTTACCCAAGGACCCTAACGATGATAAGAACGTTATTGTTGAAATTCGCGGTGGTACAGGCGGGGAGGAAGCAGCGCTTTTTGCCGGTTCTCTGTTTAGAATGTACAGCATGTATGCAGAAAACCGTAATTGGAAAATAGATATCATGAACTCAAACCCTACGGAACTTGGAGGATACAAGGAAATTACCTTTACAGTTGAGGGAGCGGGCGCATATAGCCGTTTAAAGTATGAAAGCGGTGTCCACAGAGTTCAGCGTGTACCGGAAACGGAGTCCGGTGGGAGAATTCATACCAGTGCGGCTACTGTAGCTGTTTTGCCTGAGGTAGAGGAAGTTGAGCTTGAAATAAATCCAAATGATTTACGTATAGATGTGTTTCGTGCCGGAGGTCCTGGGGGACAGTGTGTTAATACTACAGACTCTGCAGTAAGAATAACTCATATTCCAAGTGGACTTGTTGTATCATGTCAGGATGAAAAGAGTCAGCATAAAAATAAAGACAAAGCGCTGAAAGTACTTAGAAGCCGTCTTTATGAATTTTTAGAGGCACAGAGAAATGATGCTATAAGCAGAGAAAGAAAGAGTCAGGTAGGAAGCGGAGATAGAAGTGAGAGAATACGCACTTACAATTTTCCGCAGGGAAGAGTAAGTGACCACAGAATAAACCTGACGCTCTATAAAATAGATTCCATAATGAATGGTGAAATGGATGAAATTATAGATTCACTCATTACTCATTTTCAAAGTGAAAAACTTAAAAATACAGAAGAATAGGGGTGTTTAGCGTGGAAGGACGACGCGATAAAGTTAAATTAAAGAGAATAATAGATGAATTTCATTTGGAAATTATTTATGCACCCGAAAACTTGGAAGATATACTTATTTCCAGCAGCGATGTTCATAGACCGGGTGTTCAGCTGAGCGACGGCTACTTTGATTATTTTGATAATGCCAGAATACAGATTATGGGTAAGGTTGAACACTATTATATGGCAACCAAATCATCAGAGGATGCTTATAACGCATATGACAAGCTTATGTCCAGCGGTATTCCCGCAGTTGTTGTTACACGCGGACTGGATATTTCTGATGAACTTCTTTCGGCTGTGAAAAAGCACGATGTGCCTCTTCTTAAAAGCGAGGACAGTACATCCTCATTTATGGCAGCTTTAATTGCCTTCTTAAATTTGCAGTTGGCTCCCTCGATAACTCATCACGGTGTTTTGGTTGAGGTATATGGTGAGGGTGTTTTGCTTCTTGGAGAGAGCGGTGTAGGAAAAAGTGAAACTGCGGTTGAGCTTATAAAGCGTGGTCATCGATTAGTAGCAGACGACGTTGTTGACATTCGACGTGTTTCCGCAAAAACACTTGTAGGAAGTTCTCCGGAAATTATACGTCATTTCATCGAGCTAAGAGGTATCGGCATTGTCGATGTTAAGGAAATTTTCGGTATGGGTGCCGTAAAAAACACAGAGAATATAAACTTAGTTATAAATATGGAAATATGGCAGCAGGGGAAAAACTATGAGAGATTGGGACTTGATAAGGAAGTAACAAATATACTCGGAATAGATGTTCCATCCTTAACTGTACCTGTCAGACCAGGTAGAAATCTCGCTGTTATTATTGAAGTTGCGGCAATGAATCATCGTCAGCAAAACATGGGATATAGTGCCGCTGAGGAATTAAGTGAAAGATTGACCAAGCAGATGCAAGGTATTGAAATGAGCAGCCGTGATTTGTTTTAAATATATCGAGCATAGAAAAGGAGAAGAGAATGATTGAGAAGCTTAGTATGGTTATAGGTAGTGACAGGATTAAAACCAATGTCCCTATGTCAACAATGACAACCTTTCGCACAGGAGGAATTGCCAGAATAATTGTATCTCCTACTTCTACAGAAGAGCTGAAAAATGTTTTAAAAATATTTTATGATATGCAGATTCCATATTATGTCCTTGGTAACGGAAGTAATTTACTTGTAAGTGATAAAGGCATTGAAAAGCCGATAATATACATCGGAAGGGACTTTTCCTCAATTGATGTTTTTGAAAATTGTATTACTGCACGTTCAGGGGCTTTTTTGTCTGCCATTGCAAAAAAGGCGTATGACGAATCGCTTACAGGGTTTGAATTTGCCGCAGGGATTCCTGGTACACTTGGAGGGGCGCTTATAATGAATGCGGGAGCATACGGCGGTGAAATGAAAGATGTTATTGAAGCTGTAAGCTTTGTTGACCCATCAGGTGAGGAATATGTTGTAAGCGGGGAGGAAATGGAATTTTCCTACCGTAATAGTGCGCTTTCCGGAACCAATTGTATAATTACAGGTGCTACAATTAAACTGGAAAAAGGAAATAAAGAAGAGATAAACGAGAAAATGTCTCTTCTTGCAGCTAAAAGGCGCGATAAACAACCCCTCGAGTACGCCAGTGCCGGAAGTACATTTAAAAGACCTGTCGGACATTTTGCAGGTAGCCTGATTGAAAGTGCAGGACTTAAGGGAGCGTCGTTTGGCGATGCACAGGTAAGCGAGAAGCACGCGGGCTTTATAATAAATAAAGGCAATGCAACTACACAAAATATTTGCGATTTAATAGAATTTGTAAAGGAAAAAGTTTACGAAAAACATGGTGTAATCCTTGAAACAGAGGTTAAGTATTGGGATTAAACCTACAAGAGGTGATTTTATGAGATTTGTTATTATAACGGGAATGAGCGGTGCCGGAAAAACACAGGTTATGCATTCGTTAGAGGATATAGGATATTATTGTATAGATAATATGCCGGTTGCGTTTTTAGTTCCGTTTGCAAAAATGTGCAGTGAAGATGCAGACAAATTTAATAATGTTGCTGTTGTAGTTGATATCAGGGGCGGAGATGCCTTGTTGGAGGTTGATTCTGCCCTTGAATCCTTTGAAAAAAACAATATTCCCTATGAAATATTGTTTTTGGAAGCAAATGAAAGTGTTATTGTTAAAAGGTATAAAGAAACCCGAAGAAAGCATCCTTTGTCTCCCGAAGGGAGCATCGAAGATGGAATTTTACTTGAGAGGGACAAGCTTTCCTTTTTGAGAGGGCACGCTACCCGTATTATTGATACATCTCAGCTTCTTACTCGAGAGTTGAAACAAACAATACGCGAAATGTATGGCAGTGAAGAGGATAAAGATTATTTCCGTATCCATATACAGTCATTTGGTTTTAAATATGGCATTCCGCGCGATTCAGATTTGATATTTGATGTAAGATTTTTACCCAATCCATATTATATTTCTGAACTGAGAGAGCATAACGGAACGGAGAAGGAGGTTTCCGATTTCGTATTGAAATTTAGCCAGACTAAGGAATTTCTTATTAAATTAGAAGATATGCTGACAATGCTTTTTCCCCATTATATTGAGGAAGGAAAATCTGAATTGGTTATTGGAATAGGATGTACCGGTGGAAAACACAGAAGCGTTGCCATTGCAGAAGAAATTTCAAAATCACTCAAGTGCCGCAGTTTTAAAACAATTACACGGCACAGAGACATAAGTAAAGGTTGATACGGATGACTAATAAGAGCTTTTCGCAAGATGTAAAGGATGAATTATGCGAAGTACGTTTTAAACAACCTGAAGCACTTGCAGAATTAGCAGCGATGTTGCTTTTTGGAGAAAATATTATAAATGGTGAACTTTTATTACGCACCGAAAATGCTGCAATAGCCGCGAGGATTCAATTGCTGCTTCGTAAAGGTATTTCTGAGGAAGCTAACATTGATATCTTGAAAGGTCGCAGACATTACTGCATAAATGTTCTTCCCGATGTTGCCGAAAGGGCAGGTGTGTTTTTTTCAGAGGACGGAGAAATTGCGCTCGACGAAGATATATATGAGTCAGATGAAAATAAACGAGCTTTTTTACGCGGTGCGTTTATAATAAGCGGTACGATTACCGACCCTCAAAAAGGATACTCGTGCGAACTTTTGACTTATAATGAAAATATGTCTTACTTAGCAGCTGAAATACTTGAAAATCTTGGAATAAGAGCAAATACCATTAAACGAAATAATTATTATGTAACGTATTTAAAGGATAAAAATTCAGTAAGTGACTTTCTGAATATAATAGGGGCACATCGCCTGATGATGAATTTGATGGTTACTCAAATAGAAAAGGATATAAACAACAGGGAGAACCGCACATCTAACTGTCAGGCAGCAAATCTTGATAAAACCATAACAGCATCTGCAATCCAATCAAATGCCATAATGAAACTTATGAAATTGCCCTTGTGGGACAATATCGATGAGGAAACAAAGAAACTTGCAGAGGTAAGATTAAAGTATTTTGACTTACCATTAGCTGCAATAGGGGAAAAAATGTCCCCGAAGATGACTAAGAGCAGTGTTAACAGACGGATGAAAAAGCTTATTGATTTAGCGGAGGATAAATAACATGTTTACGCATTTACACGTACACAGTGAATATAGCTTACTCGATGGCATGTGCCGTATAAAAGAGCTTCCCAAACGCGCAAAAGAACTGGGGCAGACGTCAATTGCGTTAACTGACCACGGCGTTATGTATGGTGTTGTCGATTTTTATAAGGCATGTGTCGCAGAGGGTATTAAGCCAATAATCGGATGCGAGGTTTATACTACAAAAAACAGATTGGATAAAACCGGAGGCAGGGGAGAAAACGAAACAAATCACCTTATACTTCTGTGCAAAAACGAGGAAGGGTATAATAACCTGATTCAGATAGTTTCAGCAGGCTTTGTTGACGGGTTTTATTACAGACCGCGTGTGGATATGGATGTACTCAGACAGTACAGAGGTGGAATTATTGCTCTTTCTGCATGCCTTGCAGGAGAAATTCCCAAGCTTCTCCTTTCAGGAAATTTTGACAAAGCAAAAGCTGTAGTTAATGAATACAAGGAATTATTTGACGAATTTTATATAGAACTTCAGGACCATGGTATAGAAGAACAGAAAAAACTAAATCCGCTTCTCGTTAAGCTTGCTAAGGAAACGGATACTCCGCTTGTAGCAACTAACGACGTGCATTATATTAAATCTGATGATGCAAAAAATCAGGATGTACTTCTTTGCATACAAACAGGAAAAACACTGGAAGATGAAAACAGAATGCGTTTTGAAACGGAAGAGTTTTATGTTAAAAGCGAAGAAGAAATGCGTAAACTTTTCCCATATGCACCAGAAGCAATTGAAAACACCCAGTTAATTGCCGAAAAATGCAATTTTGAATTTAAATTCGGAGAAAGACACCTCCCGTCGTACGCTGTTCCTGACGGTTACGAACCTTTTGATTATCTGCATTTCCTGTGCGAAAACGGTTTAAAAAAGCGTTATACAGAGCCTACACAGGACCTTTATGACCGCCTTGAGTATGAGCTTAATGTTATAAAGGACATGGGCTTTACAGACTATTTCCTTATAGTTTGGGATTTTATAAATTATGCAAAGCAAAACGGCATACCCGTAGGTCCCGGAAGAGGTAGTGCCGCAGGCAGTATAGTTGCCTTTACACTCGGCATAACAGACGTAGAACCTACAAGATACAACTTAATTTTCGAACGCTTTCTTAATCCTGAAAGAGTAAGTATGCCTGATATTGATATAGACTTTTGTCCTAAGCGGCGCTCAGAGGTAATTAACTACGTAATTGAAAAATACGGCACAGAAAACGTTAGCCAAATCGGAACCTTTGGTACGATGAAGGCAAGAGGTGCTATTCGGGATTGCGGCAGGGTACTTGGTATGCCTTATAACGAAGTTGATGTTGTCGCAAAAATGATTCCTATGGATTTAGGGATGACACTTGATTTAGCTCTTGAAAATCCAAAACTTCAGCAGGTTTATAATTCATCTCCCGAAATAAGAAAGCTTATAGATACTGCTCGTTCTGTTGAAGGCTTACCGAGAAATATAGGTACTCATGCTGCAGGTGTAGTAATTGCAGGAAATAAGGTGTCAAGTTATGTACCTATACAGCGTAGCGATGATATAATATCAACACAATACACCAAGGACACTGTTGAAGAACTAGGTCTGTTAAAGATGGACTTTTTAGGTCTCAGAAACCTTACTGTAATTGAAGATACGGTGAAAATTGCCAAATCTATGGGCATAGACATCGATATGAATAACATAGATTATAATGTACCTGAAGTATATGAGATGATTTCTGAGGGTGATACTGACGGCGTATTTCAGCTTGAAAGCGGTGGCATGAGAGCCTTCATGAGGAAACTACAACCACAAAACATCGAAGATATAACTGCAGGTATTGCGCTCTACAGACCAGGTCCGATGGATTTCATTCCTGAGTATGTTAAAAATAAAATGAATCCTGAGAATATAACATATAAGCATCCGCTATTAAAAGACATTTTAGAAATGACTTATGGATGTATTGTATATCAGGAACAGGTTATGCAAATTGTCCGTACTCTGGCGGGCTTTTCAATGGGACGTGCAGATGAAGTGCGTCGTGCAATGAGTAAGAAAAAGGCAAAGGAAATGCAAAAGGCGCGGCAGAGCTTCATTTATGGCGAAGATAATGATGACGGCTCAGTAAGATTTGTTGGGTGTGTACGCAACGGAATAGACGAAAAAACAGCACAAAAAATATTTGATGATATGGATGCATTTGCACAATATGCATTCAATAAAAGTCATGCTGCCGCTTATTCTTTTGTAACATATCAGACTGCATACCTTAAGTGCTTGTATCCTGCGCAATTCATGGCGGCTCTCATTTCAAGTGTTATGGATAATTCAAATAAAGTTGCCGCATATATAAATAACTGCACACAAAACGGAATAAAGGTTCTTCCGCCGGATATAAATAAGAGTATGGCAGATTTCTCCGTAGAAAATAATAATATACGTTTTGGACTCACAACCATTAAAAATGTTGGTGACACCTTTGTGCGGAAATGTGTAAAGGAACGAACTGAACACGGAGAATATAAGAGTATCCGTGACTTTGTATCAAGGATGCTGGGAGACCTCAATAAAAGAAGCATTGAATGTCTTATTAAAAGCGGTGCTTTTGATTCCTTGAATG
>SVJI01000130.1 GCA_015069065.1 Oscillospiraceae bacterium
CCTGTTTATCTGCGTTTCGGCAGACTTCCCGTACCGCAGATTTATGACGAAAATACATATAAATTTGAAATTGGTAAGGGAGTTCAGCTTGCAGAGGGTAAGGACGCGACTATCGTTGCTACAGGTCTGATGGTTCCCTATGCTCTTGAAGCACGCGAGCTTCTTAAGAATGACGGTATTGATGCCGCAGTTATCAATATCCATACTATCAAGCCTATTGACAGAGAAATCATTGCAAATGCTGCAAAGAATACAGGCGCAATCGTTACTGCAGAAGAGCATAACGTTAACGGCGGTCTTGGCAGTGCAGTTGCAGAGGTTCTTTGTGAGACATGCCCTGTTCCCATGCTCAGAGTTGGTACACAGGACGTATTCGGTAAGAGCGGTAAGCCCTACGAGCTTCTTAAGGAGTACGGTCTTTCTGCAGAAAACATCGCAGAAAATGTTAAGAAAGCTATCGCAATGAAGAAATAATCTAAGAAGAAATAATCCCGAAGGGAATTATAACTGATGAATGAACTTTTAAATAAGTTAAATAAGCAGCAGAGAGAGGCCGTTGAGTATATCAACGGTCCTCTTCTGGTATTAGCAGGTGCAGGCAGCGGAAAGACGCGCGTGCTTACTCACCGAATTGCATACATGATTGGTGGGATGGGAGTTTCACCGTGGAACATCCTCGCAATTACCTTTACAAATAAGGCTGCACGCGAAATGGCGCAGAGGGTAGAGGCACTGGTCGGTGCTGCCGTGAATGATATGTGGGTGCGGACATTCCACTCTGCCTGTGTGCGGATTTTACGCCGTGACATTGACAGACTGGGGTATGACACACGCTTTAACATTATTGACTCCGATGACCAGAAATCACTTGTCAAGGAGTGTATTAAGGAGCTTGGTTTTGACGAAAAGCAGTTCCCCCCCAGAAGTGTCATGAGTGAGATTTCCTTTGCAAAGGATAATCTGGCAGAGCCGGAGGCTTATGCTCTCGAGTATGGTGAGGATTATCGAAAAAAACAGATTGCGCGTATTTATATGCTTTATCAGAAAAAGTTAAAGACTGCAAATGACCTTGACTTTGATGATTTGATAATGCTGACAGTAAAGCTTTTTCGCGAAAATGAAGACGTTCTGGAATTTTACCGCAACAAATTCCGCTATATCCTTGTTGACGAGTATCAGGACACCAACAAGGCTCAGAATGAACTTGTGATGCTCCTTGCAGGGGAACATAGAAACCTTTGCGTTGTAGGTGACGATGACCAAAGTATATATAAATTCCGCGGCGCGGATATTTCAAATATACTTGATTTTGAAAAAGCTTTCAGCGAGAGCCGTACCGTAAGACTTGAGCAAAACTACCGTTCAACACAGAATATCCTTGACGCAGCAAACAACGTCATAAAAAACAATTACGGAAGAAAAGGCAAAAAACTGTGGACAGACAAGGGCGAGGGCGAAAAAATTTTCGTATATAAAGCACTTAATGAACATGATGAAGCAGGATTCATAGCGGACAAAATGCTTTCCCTCAGCGCCCAGGGCTACAGCTATAACGATATGGCAGTTCTCTACAGAGCGAATGCATCCTCCCGCGCACTGGAAGAGGTTTTTATGCGCAGAGCAGTTCCCTACAGAGTATTGTCAGGACTTCGTTTCTACGACCGTAAGGAAATCCGTGACATGGTTGCATATCTGCGCCTTATTAAAAATCCTGACGATGATATAAGCCTGAAAAGAATTATTAACACTCCGTCGAGGAAAATCGGCAAGGTTACATTGGATAAAATTGCCGCCGCTGCAGAGCGTGAAAATTGTAGTATGCTTAAGGCGATTTCTGCCCATAAAGAGGATTTAGGGGCAGGGGTACAGGCGTTTTATGAGGTTATTGATTATCTGCGCTCTTATATGGCGGAGAATTCTGTGAGTGACCTTGTGAACGAGGTTTTTGAGAAAACTCACTACAACGAATTTCTCGAAGCAGATGAAAAGGGCGAGGAACGTATTGATAACGTTTATGAGCTTATAAACGGTGCAGCAAATTACGAAGAAAATAACGATGGTGCCACTTTTGAGGAATATATGGACAATCTGGCACTAATCAGTGATATAGATAATTATGATGAGGAACTGGAGGCATGTGTCTTTATGACGATGCATGCGGCAAAGGGCCTGGAATTTCCAATTGTGTTCCTCTGTGGTTTTGATGAAGGAATATTCCCCAGTATGGCGAGCAGCTACAGCAGTGAGGAATTGGAGGAGGAGCGCAGGTTGTGCTATGTCGGCATAACTCGTGCCAGAGAGATGCTCTATATAACCTGTGCCAGAAACAGGATGCTCTACGGAAAGACCTCTCTGTATAAGCCATCAAGGTTTTTGGAGGAAATTCCCGCAGAGCTTCTGGACATCACGGACAATGCTCCGGACACCTCAGATTATTGGATGCCCAAGCAGACTTCCTTTGCTGACAGAGTGCCGGAAAATTCGATTATGACGCATCGTGCGGTATCGAGGAATACGGCAGATAGTGGCAACACATTCCGCCCCGGTGACAGTGTAATCCATAAAAAATTCGGGCGTGGTATTGTCATAGATGCGACGCCTGTGGGAAACGATATTCACTATGAAATAGCTTTTGAAAGCGTGGGTACAAAAAATCTTCTGGGACTTTATGCAAAACTTCAGAAGTGTGATTGAATTTTAATCAGGGAAGAGGTAGTCTATAGTCATGTATAACGATTTTGCCTATTTATATGATGAACTGATAAATGATGTTGATTATAAAAAATGGGTGGACTATTATTTTTCAATATTTCAAAGATACGGAATAAATCCTCAGCTCGGGCTTGATTTGGGCTGCGGAACAGGGAATATGACAACGGAGCTTTGCCGCCGCAACGTCGAGATGACAGGTATCGACCTGTCAGAGGATATGCTTATGGTGGCTCGGGAAAAGTCCGAGGGTATGGACATACTCTACCTTAATCAGGACATGTGCAGCTTCGAGTTATACGGTACAGTTGATTTTATTATTTCAAGCCTTGATTGCATGAACTACATAACCGATAAGCGTGATTTGCTTAAGGTTATGAAGCTGGCGAATAATTACCTGAATCCCGGTGGCTTGTTTGTTTTTGATATTAACACACGGCATAAGCTGGAGAATGTTATTGGAAATAATACCTTTATTCTGGAAAATGACAGTGTATTTTGCTCTTGGCAGAATGAATATGATAAACGGCGCAGAATATGCGATTTCTACCTGACGTTTTTCTGCGAAAACGACGGTGTATATACGCGCTTTGATGAGCATCATTGTGAACGTGCCTACGAAATCGAGGAAATAAAAAATCTGGTTGAAGCCTCAGGTATGCGCCTTTTAAAGGTGTATGATAACCTTAGCTTTGATAAACCTGTAAAAAACAGCGAGCGTGTATTTTTTGTCGCTCAGGAACAGGGGAAAAGAGTATGATTGTTGTTATAGGCGGCGGTGCAGCAGGACTGATGGCTGCCATTCGTGCCGCTATGTGCGGTGCTGATGTTACCTTGATTGAAAAGAATAATGATTTGGGAAAAAAGCTCCGTATTACAGGAAAAGGCAGATGCAATGTCACAAATGGGTGTGCGACGGAGGATATATTCTCAAATATCCCTACCAATCATAATTTTTTGTACAGTGCAATCTATAGCTTTACAAACTATGACGTGATGAGCTTTTTCGAGGATGCGGGAGTCCCTCTTAAGGAGGAACGCGGTCAGCGTGTCTTTCCGCAGAGTGATAAGGCCATGGATATAGTAAATGCACTTAAGGAAAAGGTAAGAGAACTGGGCGTCAGGCTTGTGCGCGGCAGGGCTACGGAAATCATCATACAAAACGGTGAGGTTAAAGGTGTCAGGACAGAGAACACCACAATATTCGGCGAAAGTGTTATCCTCGCAACAGGTGGAAAAAGCTATCCGCAGACAGGTTCGGACGGCAGCGGATATGTTATAGCACAGAAGCTGGGACATAGCATTACAAGTATAAAACCCGCACTTGTACCTGTTGAAACAGTAGAAAGTACACAGTCGCTTATGGGGCTTTCCCTTAAAAATATTGGAATTACAGTTGTCGATAAAAACGGAAAGAAAAAGTTTACCGAT
>SVJI01000005.1 GCA_015069065.1 Oscillospiraceae bacterium
ATTGGGGAAATCTGACCCGTCTGTTCCTACGACCCGCGCGCCGGCTTCCTTTGCAACATCAGGCATAATTTCCGGAGTGGGGTTTGCCATGGGGAACAAAATTGCATTCTCTGCCATGGATTTCACCATATCTGCCGTAACAAGATTGGGTGCGGAAACACCAATAAACACGTCGCACCCTGAAAGAGCATCTGCAAGTGTTCCCTGTTTTTGCTCAAGGTTTGTCACGCTCGCAATTTCCTCCTGTGCGGTGTTGTTATTGGGATTTCCCTTATATATAATTCCAAATCTGTCGCAATATGTAAGATTTTTTACACCCATATTCATAAGATGCTTTCCTATGGCAATACCGGCACTGCCTGCACCGTTTATAACAACCTTTATTTTATCTATATCTTTCTTTACGAGCTTAAGCGCATTGATAAGTGCCGCTGCAACAACAATAGCAGTGCCGTGCTGGTCATCGTGGAATATGGGAATATCACATATCTCCTTAAGCTTTTCCTCGATTTCAAAGCAACGCGGTGCAGAAATATCCTCGAGATTTACTCCGCCAAAGCTTCCTGACAGAAGATATATTGTGCGCACAATCTCATCAACGTCCTTTGATTTAATACACAGCGGGAACGCATCCACATCTGCAAATTCTTTAAAAAGGCTGCATTTACCCTCCATAACAGGCATACCAGCCTCGGGACCGATATCCCCAAGTCCTAAAATCGCAGTGCCGTCGGTCACAACAGCAACGAGGTTTGAGCGGCGTGTAAGCTCGTAGGACTTATCAATGTCCTTGTTTATAACAAGGCATGGTTCGGCTACACCGGGAGTATATGCCAGTGACAGGTCCTCCTTTGTGTTAATGCTTGCGCGGGATACAACCTCTATTTTTCCGCGCCATTCGTAATGCTTTTTCAATGATTCCTGTCTGATATCCATTTTTAATCCTCCCACGGGAACTTATACTGTGTAAGCCCCAGTTCGTCTCTTACTGCAATAATTTCTTTCTGTACAGACTCGTTAATCGGAACACCGTCTTTTCTTGCAAGGCGAATTTCATACTCTTTCTCTCCGGCAGTATATATACGCTGTGCATCAGGTGCCTTTTTTGAAGCACGCATGCTGCGGCATATTTCCCCTGCTTTTTTGCGTGCAATATCTTCACCCATAAAATGGTCTGTATCAATTGCTATAAACCAATGACCGAGCTGATAAGGACGGATATTACCGTTTTCATCCTTTCCGTCGAGGTCTTTTCCGTATGCACCGTCCTGAAGAATAGAGGAGAAAAACTCAACTGCAAGTGCAAAACCGTAACCCTTATAGCCACCGAGAGCTTCACCAATTCCGCCAAGTGTTGTAAGCGCTGCGCTGCCACCGCGTATTTTCTTAAGTGCTACTCCTGCATCGCCCTCAATCGCCTCACCATTTATTCCAATAATTGTGCCGGGGTGAACATCCTCGCCTATTCTTTCATAATATTCAACTTTACCGTTCTGTGTAATTGATGTTGCACAGTCAAAATTGAAATCAAACGCTTCGTCAGTGGGAACACCAATTGTAAAAGGATTTGTGCCAAACATACCCTCTACACCGTGTGTAGGTGCAACGGAGGGGCGAGCATTTGTACCTGTCATACCGATACAGCCTGCCTTTGTTGCCATGGAAGAATAGTAACCTGCAATACCGTAGTGACAGGAGTTACGTACAACAACCATACCCATGCCGTATTCTTTTGCCTTGTTTATAGCCATGCTCATAGCTTTATAACCAATTACCTGACCCATTCCGTGATGTCCGTCTATAACTGCAGTTGTGGGGGTTTCTTTTATAATTTCAAAATTCGTTACCGCCTGCTGAATACCTGCTTTAATACGGTCAAGATAAACGGGCTTAAAACGGTTTACGCCGTGTGATTCAATACCCCTCTTATCTGATTCCAAAAGCACATCTGCGCAAATTTTGGCATCCTCTTCAGGGATTCCGTACCCTATGAATGCATCTGTTACGAAATCAGTGATGGTTTTCCAATCTACTATGTTTGTCTTTGCCATTATACTCTCCTCCAACTTAATACAAAATATAAAAAGAGCGCACCTATTCCTAAAACAAGTGCGCTCCAAAACTCCATGCAAATTCATTTTAATACACTTTTTGATTTTTGTCAACGTTTATTTTATGCTTTTTAGTAATCATATTCTTTAAAGGCAGACTTTTTTGTTGTAACGGAGAAATTTTTGTGGTAAAATAGTAAAGAGTTACAAGGAGTGTTGACTGATGAAAGAACGAATATACAGCATCCCCCTTACAGAAGCGCTCGAGGAAAATTGCGGATGCATACTGTGTACACTGGAAAAGAGGCTGGAGGAGCAAGCGTGTGAATATTTCCTGGGACCATCCATGATGGAGCCTGACAGCCGCGAAATAACAAATGAGAAAGGCTTCTGCCGCAGACATATGCGGATGCTTTTTGACCGAAACAACAGATTGAGTCTGGCATTGATGCTGGAAACCCACGTTAAAGAAACCCAAAATAAGCTTACAGTAAAAAAGGATAAAGGACTTTTAAATAAAAAATCCGCCGCCTTTCTTACAGGTGAGGATATCTATTCCATTACGAAAAGCTGCGCCCTTTGCGATAAGCTTAATTCACAGATGTATGCTGCCGCAGGGAACCTTGCATACCTGTGGAGCTGTGAGGACGACTTCCGTAAAAAGTTTGAAAGCACAGGCGGATTATGCCTTGAACATACTGCACTGGTTCTTTCCGCGTGTGATAACGAGCTTCACTCAAAGAAAAAGGATGAATTTATAAAGCTGCTGATTTCGATGCAGCAGGAGGAACTTTCCCGACTTTATGATAATTTACACGCATTCACGATTTCCTTTGATTACAGAAACGCTGGAAAGGAGCTTTCTCAAAACGAAAAAGAATCTGTACATACAGCAATTAAGCATTTAACTAAATACTAATTGCTTTTTTGGAAAAAATAACACATAGGCTTATGCTCTATGTGTTATTTTATTAGGAGTTGAAAAAATGAATCAAAAAATACATCTGTCCCTTAATTATGGAGAAATCATCGACCTTTACGGACTTAGCCTTATTGACGGGGTATATCACATATTTTTTCTTTATAAAAATGAAAGGCAAATGAAACAATGGGGACATTTTTCGACAAAGGATTTTTTGGAATATAAATTTACCACAGGCAGAGCAGACATAATCGGCTATAAAACAGGCAACACTCACTTTTTCGCCAATACTAACGGAGAAATGCTTATGATGGAGCTGATAAAACCGCCGTCACAATCAAGGCGCAGTTTCTTTTCTCTTCCTAAAAAAGTGGTTGTAAATCATGAGGAAATGCTAGAGTACCCTGCCCCCAATCTTCATGAATTACGCGAATACAAACGAACGGTGCAGCTTCACGAGGGGGAAAGTGCCGATACTTTCGGCTCAGTTTTTGAGGCTGTAATGACTTTTTCTGAGGATATATACTCTCTGTGTTTAGGAAACAGCATACTGCTTAAATGCCACAATGGGGATTTCACTGTCGAACACGATAATTTTAAGCAAAGCTTTAACGCTGAGGACTTTAAAACCATACATTTATTTTCAGATACCGCTTCAGTTGAAATTTTTGTTGGCGGCAGAGTCCTGTCACTGCCTGTTATTCAGGACGAAAAAGGCACGGTCAGAATCCTTTCGGGAAACTGCCGTGCCGACATATATAAATTAAAAAGCATTATAATCAAGTAGGTGCTGCTCGCCCATGCCGCGCTTTTCAAGTCCCTCACGAGCAATTTCAAGAAGCTTGACACATAACTCAGAAAGCAGATATAAGGGAGCAATTTCCTCTTCTCTCCCCTCTGCGGCAAGCTTTCTTAATTGTGAGGGTTTAAGGTTTATTTTGCAATCGGCAATAAATAAATCAAGTGCTGCTTGCGCCTTTTCAAGGTTATTGAGAACACCCAGATTAAACGCAGGGGGAGCAAAAAATCTGCCCTCTTTTTGTGTGCAGTCGCTGCGCACCTCCAGCGTTCCCCTGCTCGTAAGCTCTACATTACGGAAAGACAGGTAACATTCAATATCCTCTTCCCTCGCGTCATAGCGCTCATCAGTAAAATAATCCCTTATCTTCACAGGTTCAAAAACCTCGTATTCTCCGTTCCTAATACGGTTAAACAACCCTTTTTCAAGGTAAAAATCAACGATATCGTCGATTGTCTCAAAATTTCTATCAACACTGCCGGTAATTTCAGGACAGTTACCAAAGCCGCTGTTTTCCCAAAGATAGTCGCGGAAAATTCTCCACCCGCGCCCCTCAAAATCAGGGGAATTACCAAAAAGCAACGCCCTGACAAAATCCAGTCTGCAAAAGAGGGTGTATGCCTTTGGAAGCATACTTTCCTCTATATCAAGGTGCGTCTGTACGGAGGACATAAATGCCGGAAAGTCATTATATCCATGTTTTCCGGGAAAACTGTGCAGATACTCCTGTACCATGTTATATGTGGAAAAAGGAGTGTGATTAACACTGATATTTGCAAAATTCGGGTTAGTACCGCATGGAAAAAGTGCGTGATTTCCGCCTGACAAATATTCCTGTACCATGCGGTAGTAGGAATCAAACCGACTTTTTATATCACACAGGTTATCGCCATACATCATTGAAAATTCAAAGTTGTTGTAAGAATTGTCAAAGCTTAGACAGTCCCCTGCACTGTTTTCCATAAAAAGCTTTTCCCTTGATGTTCCGTAAAGCACACAGGAAAAGCCCTTTTCCTCAATATAGTCCATAATAGCGGCGACGAATGTCCTGTCGACATCGCCGCCGTTCTTATTTATTAACGGAAATTCAAGCTCCACCCCTATATTACGGGCGGTTTTTCCCGAAAATGGCTTTATGAATCTGTTATATATGATTTCGCGTGGATTAAGCATTACCACTCAAGAAGCTGCTGCATATAAGAATCAAGCTCATCGATCTTAATTCTCTTCTGCTCCATAGTATCACGGTCACGAACTGTAACAGCCTCGTCCTCCAATGTATCAAAGTCAATTGTAATACATACAGGTGTTCCGATTTCGTCCTGTCTGCGGTAACGCTTACCTATAGAGCCTGCATCGTCATACTCACAGTTGTACTTTTTAATAAGCTTCTGATAAACCTCATCAGCCTTATCACCGAGCTTCTTTGAGAGGGGAAGAATTGCAGCCTTTACAGGTGCAAGTGCAGGATGAAGTCTGAGTACTGTACGTACATCACCCTCGCCCACTTCTTCCTCGTCATACGCTTCGCAAAGGAATGCCAGAGCAACACGATCTGCGCCCAATGACGGCTCTACTACGTAGGGAACATAACGCTCATTTGTTATCTGGTCGATATATTCCATGCTTTCACCACTGTGGTTCTGATGCTGAGTAAGGTCGAAATCAGTTCTGTCTGCTATACCCCACAGCTCGCCCCAGCCAAAGGGGAACATAAACTCAATATCTGTAGTCGCGTTTGAATAATGACTAAGCTCTTCAGGGCTATGGTCACGAAGTCTGATATTTTCCTCTTTCATACCAAGTGACAGGAGGAAATCTCTGCAGTAATCCTTCCAGTATTTAAACCACTCAAGGTCAGTACCGGGCTTACAGAAGAATTCAAGCTCCATCTGCTCAAACTCTCTCGTACGGAAAATGAAGTTACCGGGGGTAATCTCGTTTCTGAATGACTTACCAACCTGTGCAATACCGAAAGGAACTTTCTTACGGCTGGTTCGTGCAACATTTTTAAAGTTTACAAAAATACCTTGTGCAGTTTCGGGACGCAGGTAAATTTCTGCCTTTGCATCCTCTGTTACACCCTGAAATGTTTTGAACATCAGGTTAAATTTACGTATATCAGTAAAGTTATGCTTTCCGCAGTCGGGGCAGTTAATATTGTTTTCGTGAATATAGCTGAGCATCTGCTCGTTGCTCCATCCGTCAACTACAATATCCTCTCCCTTTTCGTGGCAGAAATCTTCAATAAGCTTGTCCGCACGGTGTCTTGCCTTACACTCCTTACAATCCATGAGGGGGTCGGAAAATCCGCCTACGTGACCGCTTGCCACCCATACCTGAGGATTCATAAGTATTGCACAGTCAAGACCTACGTTATAAGGACTTTCTGTTACAAACTTTTTCCACCATGCGCGCTTTACGTTATTTTTATATTCCACACCCAAGGGACCGTAATCCCATGTGTTTGAAAGACCGCCGTAAATTTCACTTCCGGCATAGACATATCCGCGGCCTTTGCAAAGTGCAACAATTTTCTCCATTGTTTTATCCTGATTTCTCATCAAAGGTTGCCTCCCTTAATCTAAACATAATTTTTCCATTATCCTATATTTTACCCCATATAGTGCAATTTGTCAACCAATAAGGGAAATAAAAGGGTAAAAAGAGGAGGTGTAAAAAAGCATATTTTTTTACACCTCCTCTTTTTAAATCCCTTTACTCAGGAATGGTTTCCAGACTATATAATCCTCCGGACTTATTTTCAAAGCTTACTACCCACTTACCGTTTGTGAAATCGGGAATTTCTACCGGCATACTACCCATCTGTATAGAACGCTCAGTAAGGGGCGTAATTGCCATCCATGCCGCCATGTCATAAACGTCAATAGGCATCGGCTCGCCATTCTTTAATGCATGGAAGAATGCGCTGATAGTCAGCCAGTCCATACCGCCATGACCTTCCTTAACACCGTCAGCTATGTATTTCACCCAAATGGGATGCTCATATTTTTCACGGTATTTTTCCTCGTTGCCTAAATTCTCCTTAAGCCACTCTTCCTCATGCTCCTCATCAAAATCTCCGTCGCGCGCAATAGTTCTTGACGCTTCCTCGAAAAATGCATCTGTACCGTGAACGGCAAGTCCGCGCGAATAAAATCTCGGCAGAGTAGTTCCCAGTGTAAGCTTGATGGTTTCGCCGTGAGCACACTTAATTACTGTTGTAATTATATCACCCTGTGTAAATACGGTATCCATAAGCTCCTTATCATCCGAGTGGTGCTTTTCCACATAATCATGCAGCCCCACTGCCTTAGACGCAGTGGAAGTCAAAGAAACCATCCTGTTTCCGCGGTTTATTCCCAGAATTTTTGCTATGGGACCCAGTTCGTGAGTGGGGTAATTTTCGCAGTTTCTGTTCATATAGTTACGCAGTCTGTAGTGCTTATTTACATTACCGCCTATTATTTCCTCCCGCAGGTCGTGACAGTAGGAGCCATCCATATGCGCAATTTTTCCGAAGAATCCCTGCTTAACCATATTTAAAAGCATAAGCTCGCGTCTGCCATAACAGCAGTTTTCCAGCATCATAATAGGAGTTTTTGTTTCCTCGTAAACCTTTACAACCTCCCAGCACTGGTCAATTGAATATGCTCCTGCTACTTCAACACCTACAGGTTTACCTGCACGCATAGCTTCTATTGCTGCAGGAATATGTGCTTCCCATGCAGCAAAAATCATTACTACGTCAACTTCATCACACGCAATAAGCTCATGATAATTGGCAGTGCATAACACAGGAGGCTCTGCACCCTTTTCCTTCATGGTGTTAACTGCCCTTTCAATTCGTTCCTCATAAATATCGCAAATTGCTGTTACCTTTACATTTTCAACGTCTAAAACATGCTGTAATAAATTGTGCCCGCGGATTCCCACGCCAAACACGCCAACTCTTATTGTATCCATGCCGTTTCCCTCTTTTCTCAAAATTTTAAAAATATAAAACATTCATTCCAGACATCTTTACAAATCAATTAAGATTTGCTATTATATAAACATTATAATTAAGAGTAAAACATAACACAATACGTTTTTAGACAAAATTCATTTGATTTCAGACACTTTCAGGATGGTGAATTTATGAGAAACTTTAACGAAAAAATTCCTCGGGCAATTTGCGTCAACACTCTGTTTACCGCATTCCACCTCTATTATGAAAAAGGATACTCTTTTTCGGGAGAAATGCACAATTCATGGGAGCTTGTTTTTATATCTGACGGAAAGGCATCTATCGCAAAGGATAACCGCATCTTCAATCTGACGAAAGGAAACGTTGCCTTTCACCCGCCGATGGAATTTCACCGCATATGGTCGGAGGACTCAGACTTTCGTTTACTTGTAATATCCTTTTCCGCCGAGGGGGAGGCTCTGCAGCAGCTTTCAAACGGAATTTATTCATTGGATATAAAAGGACAGAATATACTTACAGAAATTGTAGAGGAAATATATCAGGTTTGTGATATGAACAGAATTTCTATATCAGTCTCCGATGCCCCTCCACTTTCTATTCAGCAAATAATCACAAAGCTGGAGCTTTTCCTTCTTGACTTATTGCAGGCAGGCACCTCCGATAAAAAGTCCGATAAAGCACACTCTGCACAGCAGTTCTCCAAAATAGCAGAAGTTATGAATCAGCATATTTGCGAGAATTTATCTATAGAGGATATTGCACGGCTTTCCAATATGAGTGCAAGTAATCTGAAAAAAATCTGCCGTAAATATGTGGGAATAGGACCTGCGAAGCATTTTCTGCGCCTTAAAATAATGCATGCTACAAAAATGCTTGAAGACGGTCACACCGTAACCGAGGTTAGTCAGCACTTGGGCTTTTCCTCTCAGAGCTACTTTTCGACAGTATTCACCCGAGAAACAGGTTATCCGCCGAGTCATATAAGAACGTCCAATAACCTTATTAAAATTTAAAAGGAGGTGTAAAAAAACCGAGTTTTTTTACACCTCCTTTCTAAGGGATAAGAAAAAATGATTCAGAACGGACAAACTGAGCCAAGCGCAGCTTGGGTTACCCGAAGCTGTATGTTTATACAGCGAGAGGCGAAGTTTGTTCGTAGCAAAAAGACTTATAAATATAGAAAAATCGAGTAACGAGATTTTTCCGCAAGATATAATTCTCATTATTTCCTCACCTAATGATTTATGCATATCTTGTCTTTTTGCGGTCTGGACTTTTTATACATCCCTTTTGAATTAACCGAGCTTAGAAAGGCTCTCAAGCACCTTTTCATACATTTCTCTGTATTTAACGCCTTTTTCCTTTTCTTCCTCTATCAGCTTCGCAGGAGCCTTTTCAACAAAGCCCTTGTTCGCGAGCTTCTTCTCAACACGGTCAATTTCCGCCTCAAGACGTTCTTTCTCTTTCTCCAGACGTGCTTTTTCCTTTTCTGTGTCGATAAGCTCATCCATGGGCATAAATATCTTTGCACCCTCAACAATCACACTGACACTGCCCTCGGGAACGCCCGCCTCACTGTCAGTTACGACAACATCCTTGGCACCTGCCAGCTTTTCGTAAAATGCCGTGCCACTTTCAAAAAGCTCCTTATTCTCTGTCACGATAATCATGCTTGCTCTTCTTGACGGAGGAACATTCATCTCCGTTCTGATATTACGGACACTCTTAATCGCATCACAGATAACTGCCATCTTCTTCTCTTCCTCAGGGAAGCTGAGTGACTCTGTATAAAGAGGCCACTGAGAAGTCATTATGGTTTCTTCTCCTGTGGGAAGTGCGCAGAAAATTTCCTCTGTGATAAACGGCATAAACGGATGAAGAAGCTTCAGTACTCCGCTAAGCACGTAGCAGAGTGTACGCTGTGCGTCAAGCTTACTTTCTGTATTTTCACCGTAAAGGCGAGGCTTAACAAGCTCAATATACCAATCACAGAACTCATCCCAGATAAAGTCGTAGAGGTTACCCAGTGCAACACCCAATTCAAACTTATCCAGATTTTCCGTAACAGATTTTACAACACTGTTATATCTGGAAATAATCCACTTATCTTCTGTCTGCGGAGCCTTGGGAAGTGAACATTCCTCAAGTTCGAGATTCATCAGTACAAATCTTGCCGCATTCCATATCTTATTGGCAAAGTTACGGCTTGACTCAACCCTCTCCCAATAGAAACGCATATCGTTTCCGGGGGCATTTCCTGTAGCGAGAGTGAATCTCAGGGCATCTGCACCGTATTTATCAATAACCTCCAGCGGGTCAATACCGTTTCCAAGGGACTTACTCATTTTTCTACCCTGACTATCACGGACAATACCATGTATAAATACATGACGGAACGGAGGCTTTTTCATATGCTCGCATCCGCTGAAAATCATACGTGCTACCCAGAAGAAGATGATATCATAGCCTGTTACTAGTGTGCTTGTGGGATAATAGTAATCAAGCTCAGGTGTGTTATCGGGCCAGCCAAGTGTTGAGAACGGCCACAACGCAGAGGAGAACCATGTGTCAAGCACGTCATTTTCCTGACGCATCTCTTTACCGCACTTGGGACATACTGTTACGTCCTCCTTGCTTACAACCATTTCACCGCAGGCATCGCAGTAAAATGCAGGAATTCTGTGTCCCCACCAAAGCTGACGGGAAATACACCAGTCATGTACATTCTCCATCCAGTTTGTATAGGTCTTTGTAAAGCGTTCAGGAACAAATTCAACCTCTCCGTCACGGACAACGCGCAGTGCTTCCTCTGCCAGAGGCTTCATCTTAACAAACCACTGGTCACTTGTAAGAGGCTCTACAGTTGTGCCGCAGCGATAACAGGTTCCTACGTTATGTGTATAATCCTCTATCTTAATAAGTGCGCCGCATTCCTCAAGATCCTTAACAATCTGCGCTCTTGCCTCATAACGGTCAAGTCCCTCGTACTTACCGCCATTAGAGTTGATGGAAGCATCATTATTCATCACATTTATAATCGGAAGGTCATGCCTTAAACCTACTTCAAAGTCGTTGGGGTCATGCGCAGGTGTAATCTTAACTGCACCTGTACCAAAATCCTTTTCAACGTATTCATCGGCAACAATGGGAATCTCCCTGCCTACAAGAGGAAGTATGCAGGTCTTACCCACAAGGTCCGCGTAACGCTCATCCTCGGGATGTACTGCGATAGCAGTATCACCCAGAAGTGTCTCGGGACGTGTTGTTGCAATCTCGATATAACGGTCACTGTCACTCATCTTATAACGGATGTGCCAGAAATGACCGGGTTGTTCGGTGTACTCTACCTCAGCATCGGAAAGTGCCGTCGCACAACTTGGACACCAGTTAATAATCTTGTTACCTCTGTAAATAAGTCCCTTTTCGTAAAGGTTTACAAACACCTCACGAACAGCCTTGGAGCAGCCCTCGTCCATTGTAAAACGCTCCCTCTCCCAGTCACAGGAGCAGCCGAGCTTTTTAAGCTGATTTATAATACGGTCACCAAACTTATTCTTCCAGTCCCATACTCTTTCCAGAAACTTCTCTCTGCCCAGATCGTAACGGGTAAGTCCCTCGTTCACACGCAGGTTTTCCTCAACCTTGATTTGAGTTGCGATACCCGCATGGTCTGTACCGGGTACCCAAAGAGCAGAATATCCCTGCATTCTCTTATAACGGATAAGAACATCCTGCAGTGTTTCGTCCAGAGCATGTCCCATATGAAGCTGACCGGTAACATTGGGAGGAGGTATAACAATGGTATATGGCTCCTTCTTACTGTCCGGTTCTGCATGAAAATATCCGCCGTCAATCCATTTTTTATAAAGTTTATCTTCGATTTCGGCAGGATTGTAGGTCTTTTCAAGATTTTTCAATATCTATTCATCCTTTCGATAAATTATTTACCAAATACAAACAGGAGTATAACCGATACGGTAACAATAATCAAGGCTGCCGCCTTAATGCCCAATTCTGATATATTGAGCCGTTTTGCCATGCGGCGGGAGGAAAAATTCATCACCGCACCGATAAGTGCCGCCGTAATAAATATTATTCCCTTAATACCCATAAAATCACACTCCCACTATCCTTGTTATTCTATCACACAACAAAATATATGTCCACATTTTTTTCCATAATAAGCATTTATTTTAAAAAATTTTGCCCGTTTATGAATAAAATTACTCGATTTGTTTATATTAAAGGCAAGAAAAGGAGGCGTCTTATGAAAAGAAAACATATAATCATATCCGCCGTTATTTGCCTGCTCCTTGCTGTTATATGCATAAACGTATCTGCCGTTTCAAAAAGCGGTTCGCGCGGCGAGGAAGTGCGTAAAATCCAGACGAAGCTTAAAAACTGGGGCTATTACAACGGCTCTGTTGACGGAGTGTATGGATGGCAGACAGAAAATGCCGTCAGAAGCTTTCAAAAAAAGAACGGTCTTACTGCAGACGGAGTTGCCGGTGAAAAAACTCTCAACGCCATGGGGATTTTTTCAAGCGGCGGCACCTCTTCCTCCTCAAGTGGCGGCGCAAACAACGCCAACATCGAACTGCTCGCCCGTGTAATTAACGGAGAAGCACGCGGAGAACCGTATGAGGGACAGGTCGCAGTCGGTGCAGTTGTCCTAAACCGAGTGGACCATCCATCCTTCCCTAATTCTATTTCAGGCGTTGTTTACCAAAAGGGCGCATTTACCGCCGTGGATGACGGACAAATAAATGCGCAGATGTATGCAAGCAGCCGTCGTGCCGCAAGGGATGCTCTTAACGGCTGGGACCCTACAGGCGGTGCCATCTATTATTATAACCCGAAAACTGCTACAAATCAGTGGATAAGATCACGTGAAATAATATGCACAATCGGCGGACACGTATTTTGTAATTAGATATCACATTAACCAAAAATTGGTGTAAAAAACTTAGTTTTTTACACCAATTTTTGGTTAGTCTTTTTTTATTACCAACTTGTACCCTCCGTCACCGTAGTTAAGGCAACGATTGACACGTGATATAGTTGTAGTTGACGCTCCTGTCGCCGCGACTATTTCGTTGAAGGTTGAGCCTCCTATAAGCATTTTTGCAACCTCCAGCCTTTGCGACATGGTTTCCAGTTCCTTTATTGTACATATATCCTCAAAGAACAGTTTGCACTGCTCTTCATTTTCAAGGGAAAGAACTGCATCATATAATTCTTTAAACTCTGTATGCTTTTCCATTTTCACCAATCCCTCTTTTAATTTTCACTGAGCTTCTGCAGGAATGCTCGTGTCTTTGCATTTTTAGGATTGTCGAGTACCTCCTCGGGAGTACCGTCCTCCAGCACTACACCGTCTGCCATAAAGATAATTCGGTCTGCAACATTTCGTGCAAACTCAATCTCATGTGTTACGATAACCATAGTTACATCCTTACTCGCCAAATCACGAATAACCTTTAGTATTTCCCCTGTAAGTTCAGGGTCAAGGGCACTTGTAGGCTCGTCAAAGAACAAAACCTTGGGATTAAGTGCCAGTGCGCGCGCAATTGAAACACGCTGCTGCTGACCGCCCGACAACTGACACGGATAATTGTCCATTCTGTCAGAAAGCCCTACACGGGAAAGAAGTCCGCGGGCGTTTTCCTCAATCTCAGCATAAATTTGCTTTTTGTTGTGCTTAAAATCTGCACGTTCTTTTGCAAGCATTTTGGGTGCCAATGTGACATTTTCAAAGGCACTGTATTGAGGAAACAGATTAAACGACTGAAACACCAGACCGAATAAAAGCTGATTTTCACGTATTTGCGCAGCAGTCAGTTTTTTCTCTGCCTCTGTGTCGTATATGCATTTTCCCTCAACGAAAATCTGTCCCTTATCAGCATCCTCGAGGAAATTAAGGCATCTTAAAAGCGTTGTCTTTCCGCTGCCGGAGGAGCCTATTACTGCTACGACCTCACCCTTTTCCATGGAGAAATCTATTCCCTTAAGCACCTGTGTTTTTCCAAAATTTTTAACTATGTTTTTTGCTTCTAATATTGGCATGGCGTTAACTCCTGAAATAACTCATTTTCTTTTCTATGTAACCAAACAGCACTGTCAGGACTCCTGAGAAAAGCAGGTAAAATGCACCTGTGTAGAACAACGGCCACATAAGACCGTCAGACTTGGCAAATTTCTGCGCCGCCCAAATGATTTCGTAAACCATAATCGTCCTTGCAAGTGATGTATCCTTTACAAGAGTTATGATTTCATTACTCATGGGCGGTACAATGCGCTTAACAACCTGCAGCAGTACAATTTTGAAAAATACCTGTGTTTTCTTAAGTCCCAAAACCTGACCTGCCTCATACTGTCCTTTGCTGATAGATTCAATGCCGCCGCGGTAAATTTCTGAAAAATAGCATGAATAATTTATAACAAATGCAACAAGCACCGCTATAAATCTGTCAAAAACCCGCCATGTGGCAAGCCACTGTATAAGGCTGCCTGAATAAACACCTGTTGCTATCATCTTACTTGCCCACGTTCCTACAAGTCCGGGGCCGTAGAAAATAACTATCAGCTGCAGCATAAGCGGGGTTCCGCGGATAATCCATACAAATATTTTAATCAGCCATTTAATAGGTCTGAAACGGCTCATGGAGCCAAAGCTTATTACAAGGCCCAGCGGAAGTGAAAACGCCAGTGTCAATGCAAAGATTTTAAGCGTAACTCCAAAGCCCTCAAGCAATTTTAATGATACTTCTATAAATTGTTCTGAAAACATACACTACCCTCACATAAGCAAAGGCAATAAGCACCCGCTTACTGCCTTTGCCGCAAATAACCTTGTTTTAAAGCTTATTTTTTCAGCATTGCATTAGCCATTGTAAGGTCGATAATGCACGCGTCACAAGAACCGCTTGTCACCTCAAGGAATGCGTCTGTCTGAGTACCTGCCTCAAATATGTTTGTAAGACCGCTTTCCTCTGCTGCAGCAGCACCTGCACTGCCTGATTCAACTGCGAAAGCCAGACTCTTCATGGATTCTACATCCTTATACTGCGCAATCTTGCTCTCTGACATAACTATAACCTGTGCATTCTTTACATATGCTTTAGAACAGCTTGTATTCTTAAGAACTTCATCAGAAATTGTCATACCGTTCCAGATACAGTCAATAGTCTTTGACTCAAGAGCAAAGAACTTGTTATCCCACTCAATTTCGATAAATTCTGCCTCAACACCGAGCTTCTCACATACTGCGAGGGCAAATTCAGTGTCAAATCCTGTCCACTGGTCGTCAGCATCCTTATAATTCATGGGTTCATAATCTGTGATACCTATAACGAGCTTGCCGTTTGCCTTAACGTATTCAAGGTCCTTAAGGATTTCTTCCTCTTCCTCTGCAGGCTCAGAATCAGCCAGTGTAAGCTCATACTTTTCAGCCAGTGCGGGAAGTGTACCGTCAGCCTTAAGCTCATCTATGTAACCGTTTACAACCTTGGTAAGGTCAGAACCTTTTCTGAAACCTATACCGTACTCCTCGCTTGTAAGCTCACAAGCGATAGCAAGTGTTGTATCCTCTGCCTCGTTTGATGTTTCATCCGCACAAGCAGCAAACATTGTAACTGCAAGCATAAGTGTAAGAATAATTGCAAGTAACTTTTTCATAACAAAAATCTCCTTTAATGTTTTATGTGTTTTTATATTACCACTCTACTGTGCTAAAGTCAAGAGCTTTTTAATAAATTTTAAACTAATCTTTCTCTCTTATAAAGATTGTTAAGAGCTTTATAGAAGCTCCTGTCAATACAGGAAAGGGCATCGTCACTTATGCGGAAGCACCAGTTTCCGTCCGCAACACCCGGATGATTCATACATGTATCGGAGCCAAATCCGCACAAATCCTGAATGGGCACTAATGAAAGCACCGCACCTGACTGCCACAGTGTCCGTATGACAGCACGGATAGATGGGCTGTCAGGACCGCCCTGTCCCCAATCTCCCTGAAATCCGCAGTAATCCAGAGCGTATCGGCGGTCTTTTTCATTTGACTCCCAGAGCCATCCCAAAATTGTATTGTTGTCATGTGTACCTGTATAACCAACTGTCGCGTGATTATAATTATGCGGAAGATGCACTGTGTCCTCCCGCGTTATAAAAGCAAACTGCATAACTCCCATTCCCGGGAAGCCTGTTTCCCTCACAAGCTCACGCACATCGTCGTCGATATCTCCCAAATCCTCTGCAATAATACACGCATCGGGACAGCTTTTCTTCAGCACATCAAAAAGCTCCTTCCCCGGCCCTTTTTCCCAGTGTCCCATAGTGGCTTTTTCTGCGGCAGGGATTGACCAATATGCAGAGAATGCACGGAAGTGGTCTATTCTGACAGCATCATACATGGAAAGGGCATGGGAAAGTCTTTTTATCCACAGAGAATAGTTCTCCTTTTTCAATTCATCCCAGTTATAAAGAGGATTGCCCCACTTTTGTCCGTCTGTGCAGAAATAATCCGGCGGCACTCCCGCACAGCGTACAAGGTGCATATCCTTATCAAGTGAAAATAAGTGCGGATTCATCCAGACATCGGCACTGTCGTGACACAGGTAAATGGGCATGTCTCCTATTATGCTGACACCCTTTTCATTGGCATATTTTTTTACAGAATTCCACTGGGAGAAAAATTCGTACTGTAAAAATTCATAAAAAGAAATTTCCTCCCGAAGCTCTGCCCGCGCCTTATCCAGAGCATCTGCTCTGCAATTTTTCAAATCTTCATCCCATTCATACCATGGGGCAAAGTCGTTTTTCCTTTTCAAAGCACAGTAAAGGGCATATTCCTCCACCCAACTGTTTTCACTGCAGAATTTTCTGATTTCCTGCGCAATGCTATCCGTAATTCTCAAAAATGCACGCCTGAAAATTTCCTCGCGCGTTTTTTTCAGAAAATCATATTGAGTGACATAGATATTTTCATGTCTGCACTCTAAAACATCCTCTTTCGTAAGGAGATTTTTTTCCTGCAGGATTTCAGGGTCTATAAAAAATATATTCCCTGCAAATGCGCTTTTTCCCGAATAGGGTGAATTGTAGTCGTCACACGGTCCGACAGGAAGTACCTGCCACGCACCAAAGCCGCTTTCCGAAAGAAAATCTATGAATTTAAGTGCATTTTTACCCAACGTTCCTATGCCATACTCTCCCGCAAGGGATGAGATGTGCATAAGAACACCGCCGCATCGTTTCATTTAAAAAAACCTCCCAACCAGACTTTGTGCCATATACCACAAAAGTGGCAGAAACATCGCCGGAAGCATATTTGCAAGCTTTAACACAGGCTTATACAGGAAATTAAAGCCGATTCCCATAATCAATATACTTCCGATAAAGGACATCTGTGAGATAACCACTCCTGTTAAAAAGGGCGAAATGAGAGATGCACACAATGTAATAAGTCCCTGATAAATTATAATCGTAACAACGGAAAACATTACTCCTACTCCCAGTGTGGATGCAAAAACTACCGACATAATCATATCAAGCAGACTTTTTGTAACAAGGATTGTCGGGTCGTGGAGAATACCGTCATTAAGAGAGCCTAAAATTGCCATAGACCCCACGCAAAAAACGAGCGATGCCGTTACAAACCCCTGAGCAAAGGTAGATGAGGAATCGGCAGAAAACTTTTTCTCAAAATATGCTCCCATGTTTTCAAGCCGTTTATCAATATTTATCATTTCCCCGATAAACGTACCTATAGCCATACACACTACCATCATAATTATGTAGCTGCTTTCTATCTTCCCGCCCGCCGCAGTGCAGGAGGCGGTTATAATTCCGGTAAGCCCGATTGTCATTGTTGCCAGTGCGAGTGATTGTACCATACTTGTCTTAAGTCGCTCGGGGATTGCCTTTTTCATCATCAGCCCTATTGCCGAGCCAATAATCACAAGCACCACGTTCACTATTGTTCCTGTTCCCGGCATAAAATCATTCCTTTTTCATAATATATTTTTATTTTATCAAAAGGAGATGAAATATACAATAACGTTTTTTATCTTTTTACTGTACTTTTTCATGCGGCAGTGCCATATATTAAAATATCGAGAGGATGAAACAAAATGAATATAAACACTTTTACACAATATCTTCCTGTAAACTTAACAGAAACACTTCTCGTCATGGGAACAAAGGACATGCAGGAAATAAGGATTATGGCACAGCAAAATGCCGTCGTGCAGAAAAACGGTATTTTATTTGACACAGGAGTGAAAATTTCCTCGGGACAACTTAAAAAAATAGTGGACTCAATGTGCCGCGGCTCCCTGTATGCAATGCAGACAAGCCTTGTAAAAGGGTATCTTACCCTCAGCGGAGGTCACCGCGTAGGTGTGTGCGGCAAAACAGTCACCGAGGGCGGAACCATAACCCATATGACCGATATCTCATCCGTATGCATACGCATTGCGCGAGAGGTTACAGGTGCAGCAGATGAAATTATGGAATATCTGGAATGTAACGGCAGATTGTATAATACCCTTGTAATTTCCCCTCCGGGCGGTGGTAAAACCACACTTCTGCGCGATATATCACGTCAGCTTGGAAACCATCGAAAGGTATGCATCGCTGATGAACGCAGTGAAATTGCCGCCTGCAAAAACGGCGTACCCTCTTTTGATGTAGGAAAGTTCACCTGTGTAATGGACTGTGTGCCAAAAGCGGAGGGGATTTATATGCTTTTACGCACGATGTCTCCTGAAATCATTGTAACGGATGAAACAGGAAGCATTAACGAAGAACAGGCAATTTATCAGCTTATAAACTGTGGTGTTAAAATCATAACCTCTGCCCACGGCTACAGTGAAAAGGATCTCTCCGGCAGGCAATATCTGGGCAGACTAATCAGGCAGGGCATTTTTGAAAGGATAATCGTACTGGGGCAATACGGCGGCAGAATTACAATTCAAAAAATCATATCAGATGGCAGGGTGATAAGACGTGTTTAAACTTATCGGAAGTGCAATCATTATGATTGCGGCAATACTTTTCGGAACAAAAAAATACAGTGACCTTTTTGAACGAAAGCGGATTTTATGCATTATCCGTGACGGTGTTATAAGCATACAAAACAATCTCCGCTGCACCTGTATGCCCTTGTATGAATGTTTTTTACAGGGTGGAGAATTTTTTGAAAAATCTGCGCTTTTAATGCGTGACGGAATCCTCCCCACCGAAGCTGTTTTGGATGCCGCACATACTCTGCACTCCCTTAAAAGCGCAGATCTGGCGGCAATTGAGCGATTTTCCGCAGGACTTTGCTGTGAGGATTGCCAAGGGCAGATAACAAACACAATGCATTTTATAGAGGAACTGGATAAAAACATTCTCGATGCCGCAAATGAGCTTAACACACGCGGAAAGCTGGTTTTAAAGGGATGTATTCTCTCCGCGGCAGCTGTTGTAATCTTACTTGTATAGGAGGGAGCATATAATGGAGGTTGAGCTTATATTTCAGATTGCGGGAATAGGTATAATCGTTGCCGTGATGAATGTACTGCTCACCCGCTCAGGTCGGGATGAACAGGCATTGATGATAACTATTGCTGGACTCGTAGTAGTACTGACCATGGTAGTTACAAAGATAGCACAGCTTTTTGAAACAGTAAAGACGGTGTTTGGAATATGAATATACTGCAAATCGCAGCCGCCAGTGTATGTATATCAATAGTCGCCCTGACAGTAAAAAATATGCGCAGTGAGATGGGACAGCTTATCTCAATCGGCGCAGTTGTCATCGTCATGACGGCAATGGTTCCATATATAATCAAGGTAATATCCTCTATGCGTGAATTTGCCTCCTATGCCTCACTGGGTGAAACATACCTTACTCCGGTTTTAAAAATAACAGGAATTGCATACGTCAGCCAGATTGGGGCGGAGCTTTGCGAGGACAGCGGTGAAAAGGCGCTCGCAGGCAGAGTTGAGGCTGCAGGTAAAATTGCCATATCGGTGATTGCCCTGCCGATAGCAAAGGATGCATTTATAAAAATTATGGAGATACTTGCATGAATACCAATATCGTAAGTCCCCATCTCAGCGAAAGTGCCGCACAAAACGTCGAGAAAATCTTAGGTGGCTGGAGCTTTGACTCAATAGTTACTGACATAGTGAGCGGTAAATTTTCTCCCGATTCCCAAGGGTTAATCAACAGAATCATAGCACTATTTCTGGGTGAGCTTAAAAGCGCATTTGCCCTTGTGGGAAGTATCGGGGCTCTTATTCTTATCGGTGCATTTATAAATAATCTGCACCAATCTTTTGAAAAAAGCACCATCAGCGAAGCGACAGGGTTTGCACTGTTTGTTTACATAGCAGCCATTTCCGCGACGGTATTTCAAACCGCGGGAGGATATGTGATTGACACTCTGCGTGATATTACCCTGCTTGTACACAGCATTATCCCTGCTATGGCAACACTGTGCATATCGGGCGGAGAAATGGTCACCGCTACTCTCTCCCACCCTGTAATATTTTTCATATGCTCCGCTGCAGGAACACTTATAAAAAATGTAATAACTCCCCTCGTCCTTTTGCGTGCAGTATGTACACTGCTCTGTGCAATAACGGCAAACGGCTCCCTGAATGAATTTGCCGAGCTTTTTTCACGCCTTCACAAGACACTCCTTACACTTTCGATGTCTCTTTTTGCAGGAATTTTGGGGATAAGCTCCTTTGCCGCGGCGAGCTTCGATTCCCTTGCCGCGCGCGGAGTAAAATTTGCCATCAGCTCCGCCGTACCAGTTGTAGGAGGCTCTATTTCCGAAGCAATGAGCAGTGTGGCTGGCAGTGCCATGCTGCTTAAGAATGCCGTGGGATTGGGCGGAGTTATAGTCCTTTTTGCGATGTTTGCCATGCCTCTGCTCAAAATATGGGCATTGTCACTGTCGCTGAGGTTAACTGCGGCATTTACCGCCCCTGTCAGCGAAAAAAGAGTGACCGAGGTTTTGCGTAAGCTTGGCGACTGCATCGATATGCTGTTTTCATCCATAGCCTGTATGGGGACTATAATGATTATCGCTATCGCTTCTATACTGTAGGAGGAATTTATGCGTGAATACATGATGAATCTGGGCGTCGTAATGATGCTGATAGCACTGGCAAATATACTTCTGCCTGAGGGAGGATTGAAAAAATTCGCCTCCCTTGCCATGGGGTTTATGCTGATTACTGCAGCGCTGTCATTTCTCCCCCGAGACTTAGGCGAAATTTCATTTTCTGCAGAGTCCTTTGAAGTTGACGAGGAGGAGATAGAAACTGCCCGTGCTCAGTACAGGGCAGAGATATTAAAGGAACACCGCAAAAATCTGGAGAAGAAAATTGAGGAAAATATGCGCCACGGCTCAAAAGCATTTGTGGAACTAAGAGAGGACGGCGAAATTTTAAGTGTAACACTAAGACTTCGCGGTGATGAAAGCGGCGCTGTATTATACATTATAAACACATTAAACGTACCCAGAGAAAGGATAAAGCTCAGTTATGATGAAAATTGACAAAATTTTCGGGGATAAAAAAGGAAATACAATAATATATATATTATTAGCAGTGGGGATTCTGATGCTTATAATGAGTTCTTCCCTCACAGATAGTGTTACTCCCAAAGAAGCACCTGAATTGCTTTCCTGCCCCCTTTCTAAGCAGACAGAGAAAATCCTGTCGGAGATTAAGGGGGTTGGAAGCGTCAGCGTAATGATTTCCTACGCCGAGGGCAGCACAGAGGGAAAAGAGGGTATTTTCTCTACAACTCAGGAAAACACAAACAGCACCGTACAGGGTGTACTGATTGTTGCTGACGGAGGCGGTAATCCGTCAGTGCGCGAAAAAATAATGCGTGCAGCAAAGGCGGCACTGGGCGTTGAATCCCACAAAATCGAGGTCTTTGAAAGGAAGGAAAAACAATGATGATGGTAGTCAGAAAAAAACAGCTTGTTATTGCGGCACTCGCTATCGTAATAGGAACGGCAGGTTATATTAACGCAGGAAAAAATGCTGAAACAGAGGCAGGTCAAAAATATCTGGGCGAAGCACAGCTTGTCGGCTCTGGAGAGGTTATGCAGGAGGAAAACGACTTTTTCTCACAGGCGAGAATTGACCGTGAGGCAGGAAGAAGCCGCAGCATAGAAACCTTTAACACCATAATCTCCAGTGAAAATGCCGATAGCGAGGCAAAAGCAAGCGCCCAGCAGGGGGTATTGGAACTGGCGCAAAACACTGAAACCGAAACTGCCGTGGAAAATCTCCTGCGTGCCAAGGGCTTTGAAGATGCCGTGTGCTACATAAATAACGGAATGGCAAATGTCGTAGTAAAAACAGACGTGCTTGACAGTGCAGGCGCGGCGAAAATATCGGAAATTGTCACAGAACAGAGCGGTATAGCTCAGGACAAAATCAAAATCATGGAAATGAACTAATACACAAGAAAAAACTTGATTATTTTCCGTAATAGTGGTAAAATAGTTTAAGGTAAATACTACACAGGAAAGGAAGTATTGAAAATGACTGAAGAATTCATCGCTACAGAAAACGGTAATATAAAAATTTCTCAGGAAGTTATTGTACGTATCAGTGCTATTTCCGCTCGCGAGGTTGAGGGTGTAACAGGTCTGGGCTCCAATTCGGGTTGGGGAGAATTTCTCGGCAAAAAAGCTTCCCTTGAAAAAGGTATTAAGGTTGAGATGACAGAGGATTCAACTACGATAGACGTACACGTAAGTGTAAAATTCGGTGTAAAAATCAACGAGGTTGCTTACAAGCTCCAGCAGGTGGTAAAAAACGCTGTGGAATCCTATGCAGGTCTTGAAAATATTACTGTAAATGTATTCGTTGACGGTATAGAATCGGAAAAAGCTCCCGAGGAAAAGACAGAGGAAAAATAAGCGGGGGTAGAAAAATGGTATTTGAATATAATAATCGCGGAGTTTGTTCCCGCAAGACAGTGGTCGATATTGACGAAAACGGAATCATTAACGATATCTCTATCTTAGGTGGCTGTAACGGCAACACACGCGGTATAATGGTACTTTTAAAAGGTATGAATGCACGCGACGCAATCGAAAAGCTGCGTGGCATAAATTGCAATGGCAGGGGAACAAGCTGCCCTGATCAGGTTGCACAGGCACTTGGCGAAGCACTTAAAAAATTAGGGTGAAAGCAGAACGCGGTTCGATATGAACCGCGTTCTATTTTAATAATACACTATTCATCCTTATATCAAACTCATCGTGCGGAACAGTGTCCAGATAAAACATCTCCTGACACACACCTAATTTATAGGGTGATATATCCCTTAAAAATCTGTCGTAGTAGCCTTTTCCATAGCCAAGGCGATAACCCTCTTTGTCAAAGGCAATCCCCGGCACTATTGCAAAGTCGATTTTATCCTTTGGAAATTCCACAGGATATTTCGGCTGCGGGATACCAAATCTACCCTCTTCCAAATCCTCCATGGAGTGAATCTGTACACAAATCATATTACCGACACTGTCCGTGCAGTAGGGAACTACAACCGTCTTATCCTTTAAAAGGGTTTCTATCAGTGCGTGAGTACCCACCTCTCCATGGGCGGATATATAGCAAAAGACTGTGTGGGCAGAGAAAAATTCTCTGCTTTTTATATCATCTGCCGTAAGCTGTATCATAGCAGAAGTCCTGCGCAGTGGGAGTAATCGTGTGCGCAGGGCTTCTTTTGTTTTACGCATTAGCCGCCTTTTCCGCACTTTCACGAATTGCACGGATTGTTTCTGTATATGGTTTCTTTGCAAATACGGCACTTCCTGCAACGAGGACATTTACCCCTGCCGCTGCTGCCAGTGCCGCAGTTTCGGCATTGATACCGCCGTCCATCTGTATATCGATATCCTTTCCATGCTCATGCTTACGGATGTTTCTTACTTTATCAAGAACCTCGGGCATAAACTTCTGACCGCCAAAGCCCGGAACAACGCTCATTATAAGCACCATGTCAAGCTTGTGCAGAATGGGTAAAATAACCTCTTCACTTGTTGCAGGCTTTATCGCAACAGCCGCCTTAACACCAAAGGAATGAATATAGTCGATAAGTTCGTCCATATCCTCCACACATTCAGCATGGAATGTGATAAGCTCCGCTCCCGCCTTTACAAACGGCTCAACAAACATTTTGGGGTCCTCAACCATGAGATGGCAATCAAAGAAAAGCTTCGAAGCATCACGAATGGATTTTACAATGTCGGGACCCATTGAAAGGTTGGGCACAAAGTGTCCGTCCATAATATCAATATGTGCCCACTCGGCACCTGCCTTTTCGATTGCGATAACATCCTCCCTGAGCGCACCGAAATCCGCTGCGAGTATTGATGGTGCAATTTTAATCATTTGTCAATCAATCCTTTCTTTCCCAATCTTTAATATCCTTTAATCTATTGAAAAGCAATATATAGTTTTCATATCTGCTGCGTGCAATGCTTCCCTGATTGACAGCCTGCTCCACACTGCAGCCCTTTTCACCTATGTGATTACACGTACGGAATTTACAGGTGGAGTGTAGTTCTAAAAATTCGGGGAAATACTTCCACAAATCTCCTGCTCGCAGTTCGTCTGCTTCAAGTCTGGAAAAGCCCGGTGTATCAAACACAAAGCCCCCTGCAGCCTCTATCAGTTCCACATGGCGTGTTGTGTGTTTACCACGCTGAATTTTACTGACATCGCCTGTTTTAAGTTCAACCCCTGTTATCCTCTTAAGCAGACTGGACTTACCCACACCGGACAGTCCTGCAAATGCCACTGTCTTTCCGCGGATGATTTCCTGAATTTCGCGCACACCCTCACCTGTTTTTGCACTGGCGGCAATTACAGGGTAACTTGCCCTTTCATATACAGACATAAACTCCCTTACCTCGTCAAGCTCGGCAAGGTCAGTTTTATTAAGGCATATCACTGCCTTGATACCTTTGCTTTCGGCAATTACCAAAAGCTTATCGAGTAACGAATAATCAGGCAGCGGTGA
>SVJI01000131.1 GCA_015069065.1 Oscillospiraceae bacterium
ACCTGACAGGACTTGAACCTGCACTTCCGTGAGGAAATATGGACCTGAACCATACGCGTCTGCCAATTCCGCCACAGGTGCGAATATTAAATTTTAAGTTGTTAGCATTTACACAAGCCGTTTTTGTTTACTCCCTTAAAAAGGGTTCACGGACTTGAACCTGCATGAAATTGCTCTCATACGGACCTGAACCGTACGCGTCTGCCAATTCCGCCATACCTGCATTTAGATATAGTGTTTTTAACACCTACATATTATACAACATAGATTATTGAAAATCAAGTGTTTTTTTACTAAAAAAACTAAATATTAAAATGGGCTGAGAAATATAAAAACATTTGACAGTATTTCTGTGTTGTGGTATAATTACATGGAGCAAATTTACAGGAGGACAAAATGCGATACGTTATAAAAAATGCAACGGTACTAACTGAAAACGGCTTCGTGAAAACTGATTTACATATTGATAACGGTATAGTTGTTTCTATCGGCGATTGTGATTTTTCCAATGCCGAGGTTTTTGATTTTAATAATTGTCATATTTTCCCCGGTTTTGCAGATGTTCATGTTCATTTGCGAGAGCCGGGTTTTTCATATAAAGAGACGATTGCCAGCGGCACCCGCGCTTGTGCACGGGGGGGATACACAGACGTGTGTTCCATGCCCAATCTCAACCCTGTACCCGACAATGCCGAAAACTTGCAGCAACAGCTTGATATAATAAAGCGCGATGCCCTTATCGGTGTGCATCCTTATGGTGCACTCACAATTGGGGAAAAGGGAGAACGCTTGTCCGATATAGCTTCGATGGCAGATGCAGCAGTTGGATTTTCGGACGATGGTAGGGGCGTTCAGGACGATAATATGATGGAGGAAGCAATGCTTCTTGTAAAAGAAATGGGTAAAATTATAGCTGCCCATTGTGAAGTTAATGAACTACTTTTCGGTGGATATATACGCGACGGTATCTATAGCCGTGAACACGGACACCGCGGAATCCCTCCCGAGAGTGAATGGAAGATGGTTGAGCGCGACCTTAAGCTCGCAGAGAAAACAGGCTGCAAATACCACATATGTCATGTGTCCACAAAGGAGAGCGTGGCACTCATTGCAGCAGCGAAGAAGCGCGGAGTTGATGTGACGGCGGAAACTGCACCGCATTATCTTATATTAACAGAAAATGATTTACAGGAGCATGGCAGATTCAAGATGAATCCCCCTCTGGGAAGTTTGGAGGACAGACAGGCACTTATTGATGCTGTCCTTGACGGAACTATTGATATGATTGCAACTGACCACGCACCCCACAGTGCGGAGGAAAAGGGTAAGGGACTGGAAAAGAGCATGATGGGTGTCGTGGGAATAGAAACGGCATTTGCCCTGATGTACACCCACTTTGTAAGGAATGGAAAGATGTCGCTGCGCCATCTGGTAAAGCTCCTTTGCGATAATCCCAGAACGCGTTTTGGTTTGGGTAACGGTGTTATTAAAGTCGGGGAAAAGGCCGACTTTACTGTATTCAATCTTGAGGAAAGCTACCATGTAAATCCCGATGAATTTCTTTCAATGGGAAGAAGCACCCCGTTTGAGGGTGAACAAGTGTGGGGCAGATGTAAACTGACATTCGCAGACGGTAACTTAGTGTGGAGGGAAGTATAACGTGAAACAGAGTATTTTTGAAATAAGTTCAAATAAAAAGCTTGCGGAAAATACCTATGAAATGGTGCTTGTCGGAGATTGCTCCGATATTACAAAACCCGGGCAGTTTGTTAATATAAAGCTTGACGGATTTTTCCTACGCAGACCGATTTCCGTGTGTAACAGTGAGAATGATACCCTCACTATCATATACAAGGTTGTAGGTCAGGGTACAGAGGTCATGGCGCAGATGGTAAAAGGGGATAAGCTTGATATCCTGACAGGACTGGGTAACGGATATGATATTGAGAAGAGTGGGGATAAGCCCTTGTTAGTTGGCGGCGGTGCAGGTGTACCCCCCATGTATATGCTGGCGATAGAGCTTATCGCACAGGGGAAGATGCCTGCAGTGGTGCTTGGTTTTAATAAGAAAGACGAGGTTTTCTACGAGGAAGAGTTTAAAAAACTCGGTGTAGAAACAATCGTAACCACTGCAGACGGAAGCTACGGAGTAAAAGGCTTTGTAACCGATGCGATAAAGGAAATTGATTATACATACTTTTTCACCTGCGGCCCTGAACCAATGCTCAAGGCACTGTATAACGAAACTAAAACCAGCGGACAGATGAGCTTTGAGGCAAGAATGGGATGCGGCTTCGGTGCGTGTATGGGATGTACCTGTGAGACCTTATACGGAAATAAACGTATATGTAAGGACGGTCCTGTACTTGAAAAGGAGGAAGTAAAATGGGCAGATTAAGTGTTAACCTCAGTGGGCTGCAGCTTGACAATCCGATTATCCCCGCGAGCGGAACATTCGGTTTTGGCTATGAGTTTGCTGAGTATTACGATATAAACATTCTGGGAAGTATTTCTCTCAAGGGAACAACACGCGACCCGCGTTACGGTAATCCGCTTCCCCGAATTGCTGAGTGCAGCAGCGGTATGCTTAATGCCGTGGGGCTTCAAAATCCCGGCGTGGATAAAGTTATTTCTGAGGAACTCCCCAAATTGCGTAAATGCTTCGGCAAAAAGGCTGTGGCTAATGTCAGCGGATTTTCTCTGGAGGATTATGTATATACCTGCGAGAAAATGGATAAGCAGGATGAGGTCGGAATATTGGAGGTTAATATAAGCTGTCCCAATGTAAAGCATGGCGGTATGAGCTTTGGTACAAGTCCCGAGAGCGCGGCGGAGGTTACGCGTGCGGTGAAAAGCGTCACCACAAAGCCCGTGTATATGAAGCTCTCCCCGAATGTAACTGATATCACAGCCATTGCAAAGGCGTGTGAGGAGGCAGGTGCAGACGGTATAGCACTGATAAATACCCTTTTGGGAATGAGAATAAACCTGAAAAACAGAAAACCTATTCTTTATAATAAGTCTGGCGGTTTTTCAGGAAGTGCCATTTTCCCTGTTGCCCTGTCAATGGTCTACAGAGTATATGAGGCAGTTAATATCCCAATCATTGGTATGGGCGGTGTTACAACTGCTGAGGATGTTATAGAAATGATGCTCGCAGGTGCGACTGCTGTTGAAGTCGGTGCGGCAAATCTTGTCGAGCCGTATGCCTGCAAGAACATTATAGACAATCTTCCTGCAGCAATGGAAAAGTATAATATTGAAAGTTTAGAAAGTATAATTGGAGGTGCCCACTAATGGGAAAGGACGTAATTGTAGCTTGCGATTTCGCATCGAAAGAGGCGCTTGTTGAATTTCTCGACAAGTTTTCAGGCAGAAAGCCGTTTGTAAAAATAGGTATGGAGCTTTTTTATGCAGAAGGACCTGAAATAGTTAAGGCAGTTAAGGAAAGAGGACATAAGATTTTCCTTGACCTTAAGCTGTGTGATATTCCCAACACTGTTAAAAAATCCATGAAGGTTTTGTCAGGATTGGATGTTGACATGACAAATCTTCATGCATTCGGTACAAAGGAAATGATGAAGGCAGCTATTGAGGGCTTAACGCGTGAGGATGGTACACGCCCCATGCTGATTGCTGTGACTCAGCTTACCTCAACCAGTGAGGAGCGTATGAAAAACGACCTTCTCATAAATGCACCGCTCGCGGAGGTTGTTGAGCATTACGGAAAGTGTGCTGCGGAAAGCGGACTCGACGGTGTTGTATGTTCACCGCACGAAGCAGCTCGTGTTAAGGAGGTTTGCGGTGCGAACTTTGTAACAGTTACACCCGGAATCCGTTTCGCAGACAGTGCGGCAGACGATCAGGTAAGGATTATGACTCCTGAAAAGGCGAAGAACGCGGGTTCTGACTATATCGTTGTAGGACGTCCCATAACTGCTGCGGAGGACCCTGTGGCAGCATATGAAAGATGCGTTAAGGAATTTGTAGACTAATATATTTTTAAAGAGAGGATAGTTATCATGAAAGAATTGATTGCAAAGGATTTACTTAAAATTAAAGCAGTTTTCTTAAGCCCTGACGAGCCA